>JAICXX010000112.1 GCA_025934485.1 Chitinophagaceae bacterium | reverse complement strand
TCCCGGCGGTGGGAGGGGGGAAAGGCGTCGAAGGTAGTCCTGGCCTTTTTGTTCTTTTTCAGGGCCGCTGTCAATTCGGGTGGTTCCGGCAATGCCGCCTTCGGCCCTTTCGCGGCCGGGGCCGGTTTCTTCACACCCTGTTCATTGAGCTTCGCCCCTTCCTTGATCAGCGCGACAAGGGTCTTATCGGCAGGCAGATCCTTTAACGAGGTGATGCGGTCCAGATGTCCCATGGCGTTCCTGTCTTTTATATGCAGGACACTCGACGGATCTTTGAGGATCGGGGCATTCCAGAAGCCCAGCGTACAGTGCTGTTTGAACCCTGCCATATTACAGATGATACCGCCGCTATATTCGAAGAACGGCATTCCCCACTTGATGGTCTCCGTGACCCCGGGACAGGCTTTGTGAACCAGCTCGCGGATATGGCTCAGAATGGGACGGGCGAACTCTGCGGTTTTCGCAATATAGGCATCGACGCGGGGATCGGTGGTAGGCATGGGCGTGCGTTTCCACCAATTTAGCTAATTTTTTTGCAAAACGAGCCGGAGGCTCGTTGGCCGAAGGCCCGACATTAGCGGAAAATGCGCGCGGGCCATTTTTCGCCTTGGGCCCGCTAGCGCATTTTTTTGCGCATGCGGGTATTCAGCAGCTCCACCCCAAAGGCGAAGGCCATGGCAAAATAGATATATCCCTTATCGATATGGGTGTGATGGATCGGTTCCAACCCTTCGAAGAACAGACTGAACCCTATCATGAGCAGGAAGGAGAGGGCCAGGATCTTGACGGTGGGCCTGCGGTTGATGAAATCGGCGATCCTCCGGGAGAAAAAGAACATGATGATCATCGCAACTATTACGGCCGTGATCATCACCGCGATCTGCTGCGCCAGCCCGATGGCCGTAACGATGCTGTCGAAGGAAAACACGGTATCCACCAGCACGAGCTGACTCACCAGCGCGCCAAACGAGTTGCTGCTCCCTTTGGGCGTTGCACTGCCTTCCTGCGGGTCGCCCTCCAGCTTCTCGTGGATCTCGCGCACCGTTTTATATAAAAGGAACAAACCTCCCGCCAGCATGATGAGATTGCGAATACTGAAACCGTATCCCGCTATACTGAATAATTCCCGGTTGCCGTTCGTCACCAGCCAACCCAGCCCAAGCAACAGCCCGCTGCGGATAAGGATACCCGCGATCATCCAGACACGACGGGCATCCAGCTGGCGGCTTTGCGGAAGCCGGCCGATGAGGATGGAAACAAAAATAACGTTGTCGATGCCCAGTACGATCTCCAACACGATAAGCGTCAACAGGCTGATGAGGGAATCTAAACTCCAGAGTGCATGCATGAACGGTCAGTTAGCCCACAAAAATAGGGTTTGGATGCGAATGTGGAAAACCACAAAATGGCGAGTACTTTTACTCGATTTTTTCGGGGTTTTCATGCTCTTGCCGTTGCAGCACAACAACACGCTCATCCTTCAAAAATGCAGGTTGTCAGATTACTGCGTACACGACTATACAAAATCGATCACAGTTAGCCATGCCTATATTGCTATTTTTCTCCATAAGAAGACCTGTTGGAATTCTCCCAATGTTTACTCACATTAGCAGAGAATATTAATCCTGCCTTTTTCAAGTACTCCTAACCGTTAAACATTACTATGCCTAAACTCCAAAAAGGAACAGCTTTCCTATTGACTGCCTTTGCCTGCGCGTGTTTTTCCACGCTTTCTTCCGAGGCCCAGTGGACGACTTCCTCAAACAATATTTACAATAGTAACACGGGTTTCGTTGGTGTTGGCACCAATGCTCCCCAAGCACAGCTGCACGTATGGGGCGGCGTGGTGGGCCAAACGCAGGGTAATAGTCTGGAGATAGCCCGGATAGAGGGAAATAGCGGAAATGGATCCCAGCTGAGATTTCTTTTAAACCGGTTCTCTTCTGGGAATAGCTGGCTCGGCGTTTCTACCCGGTTTCAAGCCTATACGGATGTGACGCCCCAGGGTTACATGGAATTCAATCCCAACGGCAGTACCTATGGAATTGCTTTTGGCAGCGGGAATACCGAGGCAATGCGTATTCTAAACACTGGTTTCGTCGGTGTCGGGACTACGACCCCGCAGGCGGCATTTGAATCGGCGGGGCCTATTTTAGGTCAGACGTCCGGCAGCACATCGGAAATGGCTCGTTTTTCCGCAGGTATCGGAGACTATGGACAGTTGAGATTCGTGATGAATCGATTTGCCGCAGGAAACGGCTGGTTAGGCGTCTCAACGCGAATGCAAGCATGGACGGATGCGACGGCCCAGGGTTACATGGAATTCAATCCCAATGGGGGCACCTACGGGATTGCCTTTGGCTGGGCGAGTAGCGAGACAATGCGTATGCTGTCTAGCGGAAATGTTCTGATCGGGAAAACCTCGCAAACCAATACCTCTTACAAGCTAGACGTCAATGGCAATGGCAGACTGAACGAGGTTGTCGTCAACACTACCGGTGCGGACTATGTTTTCGATCCCGGGTATCGGCTGTCGTCTTTGCATGAGCTGGAGACTTACGTCGTGTGAGAACACCACCTTCCCGGTATCGCGCCGGCGGCGCAGATGCAGCGGGAAGGCATCAACCTCGGTGAAAATCAGACGCGCCTGCTGGCGAAGATCGAAGAGCTGACGCTATATGTCATCGGCCAGAATAAGGAGATGTTGGCACTAAAGGATCGGCAAAACAAGGAGACAGAGGCCCTAAAGGACGAGCAACAGAAGGAGATCCAGTCGCTGGAGGATAAGATCAAAACACTGGAAGAGCGCAACCGCACCCTGGAAGACCTCGAAAAGCGTGTTGAAAAGCTGGAACATGACGGAAATTGACCATTAAAATTTACAAAGCGATGTACACCAAACTCCAACCTGGCACGGCAAATACTTTGTTTTACCGTTCCGTGTCTTTTCTATTGTTTTTCTTACTGTGTCACTCTGTTACCAATGCCCAGTGGACCGTTTCATCAAACAATATCTATAGCAACAATACCGGAAATGTCGGGATCGGCACATCCACCCCAAATGCCAAACTGGAAGTAGATGGAAACCTGTTGCTCCTTCCTCCATCGGCGGGGCAAATGTACATTGTTAACGGCACCACCGTCGACAACACGAAATCCGGCATTCGGTCCACTACGGGGGGTATTGTCTTCAATTCCGCCAATAATGGAAAGCTATTCTTCAATAGGGACACCTATTCTGACACATGGATAGAGAGTTCTCCCGACGGAGTTAATAATATCGAAATAGCCACATTTAAAGCAAACGGAAATGTGGGTATTGGAACCACAACGCCCAGGACGACCCTGGATGTAAATGGCTCCTTTTATTTGACCCGGCCGTCTGCGATGGTGGATGCGGAAAGCACTATAGGAATACCGGCCGGCACTTTGCTTGGTATTGCGCCGTCCGATCTGTCCGCTTCCAATCCCGGCTACGTTACGTTCCTTTTTCCCGACAACAACTCCTTCCGGATCGGAACCAACTACGACGGGCATATTGGCAGTCCCTCTTATCGGGACTTACAATTTGGGAGATTCACCGGGGATTCTTATATGACGATCAAGGATGGAGGAAATGTCCTGATCGGGAAAACTTCCCAGACCAATACCGGCTATAAATTGGATGTCAACGGCGACGGCCGGTTCAACGAGGTCGTGGTGAATACCACCGGCGCCGACTATGTCTTCGATCCCGGCTACAGGCTGTCGTCTTTACCGGCGCTCGACGCCTATGTCCGCAAAGAGCACCACCTGCCCGGTATCACGCCCGCTGCGCAGATGCAGCAGGAAGGTCTCGATATCGGCGACAACCAAACTCGCCTGCTGGCCAAGATCGAGGAGTTAACGCTCTACCTGATCGAGCAAAACAAGGAGACACAGGCGTTGAAGGATCAGCAGGAGAAAGAGACAAAGGCGTTGAAAGATAAGATCAAAAACCTGGAAGAACGTAACCGCACCCTGGAAGACCTCGAAAAGCGTGTTGAAAAGCTGGAAGATTCCCGAAATTAACCTTTATAACCTTACAAATCCCATGAACCTAAGACCACGATACAGGCGAGCGAATGCCTTCATCTATCCTTTTACAGCCTTGCTCTTGTTTTTCTTCCTGGCCTCCGCTATTGCGGACGGCCAGTGGACGACTTCTTCAAACAATATCTATAACAGCAACTCCGGGAATGTAGGTGTGGGAACGACCACTCCAAATTTCCTGCTGGATGTAAATGGCGGAATAGGCATGGGCGGTCAAAATTGTAATTTGGATCAAAGTCATACCTATCAGAACGTCCTGACTACGCTTCAAAACACGGGAAAGATGATGATCGGCTGGAACCGACAGGCCGGTTCCGGTGAAACCGACTTCATCGCAAACAGCGGCGCGGGCTATCCCGGTGGGTTCGCATTTTGGAATTACACCAATGGCGGCGTCTTAAGTCCGTTGCTTTATTGTAATGCCCTGGGATATGTCGGCATCAATACGGCCGCGCCTCAATTTCCGCTGGATGTGTATGGAGGCTTATCCGTAATGCGTCAAGGCCTTTGGGCGCAGCAGACAACTGCAGGTTCGGCAAGCGGATATTTTACAGGGGCAACCAATGCCAATGGAGATATTATCGTACAAGGAAGCGGCGGCAACTGGCCCGCGTGGTGGATACAGGCGACCCAAGGCCTGCTGATGATAGGAGGTACAAAGGCAACAGAGCCCGGTGCAGGCGTGCTTAACATTACCACCACGGGTAACGTGCTAGTCGGAAAGACATCACAGACCAACTCGACCTATATGCTGGATGTCAATGGCAATGTCCGGGCCAACCAGGTCGTCGTCAATACTACCGGCGCTGACTATGTATTCGATCCCGGCCATGAACTAAGTCCTCTGCAGGATTTGGGTCGGTATATCGCCAAAGAACACCATCTGCCCGGCATTGCCCCCGCAGCGCAGATGCAGCAGGAAGGTTTAAATCTAGGCAACAACCAAACCCGCCTGCTGGCGAAGGTCGAAGAGCTTACGCTTTACCTGATCCAGCAGGATAAGGAGACTCAGGCGTTGAAGGAAAAGATCAAAACCCTCGAAGAACGAAACAGGACGCTGGAAAGCCTCGAGCAGCGCATCGAAAAGCTTGAGCAAAAGAACAAGGCGTATTAGTCAACAGGAACAGCGCAAATCGTTTCTGAAATCTTTTTATATACTGTTGAAAAAGGAAGTTGTATGCTGAAATTAAAAATAATCAATTGCTTGTTCTTATTATCTCTTTGCCTAAGTGTACGGAGCCAGTCCGGAGGATCCCCGGTTGACGGAATCGATTCCGGGGTGAGCAAGCTAACCCGGTTCCCGTCTAAACTTTTCGGCAGGATACAAAAGAAGACGGCGGACCTGGACCAGCAGCTAACCGGTGCAACCGCAAGATATGTCTCCAGAATTGAGCATCAGGAAGCCCAAATGCAGGCCAAGATCGCCAGCACGGACAGTATATCGGCCAGCAGGCTTTTTGCCAATAGCGCTGGAAAGTACAATTCGTTGCTGCAGAAGATGCAACGCGACACGGGCAAACAGGCTTTTGCGCTCCAGGGAGAGTATAAGCCATATGTAGACTCGCTCAATGGCGCGTTGTCGTTCCTCCAGAAAAACCCGCAATTGTTAAAGGGTGGGAGCGCCTCTGTCACGCAGCTGCAAGGGTCGGTTGGTCAGTTACAGCAACTGGAGGCGAAGATGCAGGATGCGGATCAGCTCAAGCAGTTTATCAGCCAGCGAAAAGCTGCGATCGGCAATTACCTTGCAAGTCATCCCGGCATTGCCGGTAGCGTGGGTAAGGAGTATCAAGGGATGAACCAGGAGTTTTATTATTATTCTCAAAGTGTGCGGCAATATAAGGACATGCTCAACAATCCCGATCAGTTGGAACAAAAGGCATTACAGGTTCTGGATGGGTTACCCGCTTTTCAAAATTTCATGAAGAATAATTCTCAATTGGCCAGGCTGTTTGGGGTGCCTGGGAATTACGGTACCCCGCAGGGGCTTTCTGGATTGCAAACAAAATCGCAGGTCGGCGAGGTCATTCAAAAGCAGGTCTCTTCCGGGGGCGCCGGGGGGCCGGCTGCGCTGCAGGCCAATTTACAGTCGGCGCAATCGCAATTGGATGGGTTTAAGAAAAAGCTGAGTAGTCTGGGGACGGGTAGCGGTGATATGGATATGCCCAATTTCAAGCCGAATGATCAAAAGACCAAGACCTTTTGGAACCGGCTGGAATATGGCGTGAATTTTCAGACGAGCCGGAATGATGTGTATTATCCGACGGTGGCTGATCTCGGTGTTTCAGTGGGATACCGCCTCCGCAACTCCAATGTCATCGGTATCGGGGCGAGCTATAAGCTGGGTTTGGGTAATGGCTGGAACAATATCGCTTTTTCGAATCAGGGGATAGGTCTCAGATCATTCCTCGATATCAAGATCAAAGGCAGCTTCTTTTTCAGCGGTGGCTTTGAATACAACTATACAACGCCTTTTCCGAGCTTTAAGACCTTGCCGGAATTGAACTTCTGGACAAAATCTGGTTTGGTGGGCATTAGCAAAACCGTGTCGGTGAAGAACCGGGTTTTCAAGAATACGAAGCTGAGCGTGCTCTGGGATTTTTTGAGCTATCAGCAAGTGCCGCAGACGCAACCGTTTTTATTTCGCGTAGGCTATAATTTATAAGACTTACTCAAGAAAAATATATGAAGACAAGGTTTTTATTTTTTCTTCTTATCCTAGCTGTGGCCCGGACTCAGGCACAGGATATTATGAATACATTCCAGAACAACTACATTCAGCCACCGCCGGACGTCTCGTCGTTGGGAAAATTCATCGATTTTCCTATTGGATATTACACGGGCACCCCGAAGATATCCATCCCGATCTTCGATCTAAAGGATGGCGTAGCGGACGTTCCCATCTCACTGGACTATCATTCGGGAGGGATCAAGGTTTCGGAGATGGCTTCTTCGGTAGGGTTGGGCTGGAGCCTGATGGCCGGAGGCATGGTCATGCGCACGGTACGAGGAGCGCCGGATGAAGGATCGAGTAAAACATGTGGTCAGGGCTGCTCTACTACTCCTCGGGGTTACTATCTGGAAAAAGGACTTAGCATGATGCATCCACTAAACTATCCAAATGCCAATGTGCTTTGGAGCCCGCTAAACCCTGATATACCTGGAGCCGTAGCCGATTATATGGATTTCGAACCAGACCTCTACTTCTTTAATTTCAATGGCCATACCGGCAAGTTCGTTTTTGATGAGAATCAAAACCCCGTTTTGCTGAGCGATGACAATATCCGGATACAGACGCAGCTTGTGAATGGGACTTTTGTGTGGGAGTTCACTTTGGCCGACGGGACGGAATATATGTTTGGTGAGAACCGGATGTTTGACCAGAACTATCCAACACCTGTAACAGTCAATGGTAATGAGCCTACCGATCCCGATGCCATGGCGCCCTCCTGTTGGTACCTGACTCGCATTATTTACCCCAACACCAAGGACACTGTCTATTTTAATTATACCACTGAGATTTATAACTATTATGACATCGCGCCAGAGCAGAAGAGCATAAACAATTCCTTTAGCAGCATCTGCGCCGATGTTTATGATGGAACCACCTTGTTGTTCACCAACGCTTACACGCGACGGCTCACCAGCATTGTTTCCAAAAACTTTACGGCGAATTTTGTATCGAAAACAGTACGGGCGGACCTGATCCCATACGTCGGTGATCCTGCACCCTGTATGTTGGACAGCATCGAGATATTCAACGGATCACAATGTCTCAAGAGATTTGGACTGGCACACAGCTATTTCTTTTCATCATCTGCCACGGGGATCGATGCCAACACGTTACTAAAGTCGATGAGAGACGACGTAACGGACACCAAGCGGCTGAAGCTGTCGAGTGTTACGGAGGTTTCCCCGGATGGTTCTTTGATCAAAAATCCTTATTCGTTCACCTATCAGGAGGGAGTTCCGTTACCAAGACGGTTGAGTTTTGATCAGGACCATTGGGGCTACAGTAATAATTCCACAGGCAACGCCAATTTCAATTTCTTCCCTACGGTTTATCATCCGCTCTGTAGTCTGCCGATACTGGGCGGCCAGAACAGATCGCCCAAGTGGCCCGAAATGTCGGGATTCCTGCTGACTGGCATCACCGATCAGTTGGGAGGTACTACGACATTCGCTTTTGAACCGGACAGCGGATCTTATAATGGCGGCCCGGTGCAGATAGGCGGTGGCATAAGGATCCACCAGGTTGCAGTAACCGACAATGTGACGGCCGTCACGAAGTATACCACTTACTACTATGGACCCAACGGCGGCAGCGGCGTGCTGTATCATCAGCCCAGGTATTTGTGGGATCTGAACAACGAGTACTGGCACGACGTCGGGGTTACATTCCGGGGCTATATTGCCAACCCGGCCACTAAATACGTTTTAAAGACTTCGCAGAGCGTGGTACCGTTGCAGGATCTGGACGGAAATAATATCGGTTATTCTTCGGTAACTGAAATATTTGGATCCCGCGGCGAGGGTGGCTATAAGGTCTACACTTACCAGACCACCGATGCGGCATTGACCAATTCGAGACTGGATCAGTCCAACTTTGCAGCCTATACGACAAGTCCGCCGGCGAATTCCAGCAATATAAACGGCATATATCCTACCGGCAATTTTAACAATATTGCACCGCAGAACCTTGTGTATTATGCAGGAAGCGATGTCTATAATTATTTTCCTGCTGCGCCGGATCAGCTCAGCTTCAGCAGGGGTAATTTATTGGGTACAAATACGTATGACAGCGCGGGTAATCTGCTAAACAGCCTCGTAAATACTTATACCATCACCTATCATGAGAACAATTTGATCAGGGGAATGAAGATCGCCCGGTTCACGGTGTGGCCCAGCAGCGGGGAAACTTTTGACGACGCGTATACGTTCTACAAATTGCACGCGGGCATCTCCCATTTGACACAAACGGTGAACACGGAATACAGGAATGGGCAGCCGATGGTCACGACACATCAATACGGTTATGAGAGTGCTTATCATACCCTCCGGACAAGTGATCTGACAACAACGAGCATGGGTGATCAGCTGCTGGCAAAAACCTACTATACCTGGGACTATGCTCCCGGAGCTACAACTGATAACATATTTACCAAACTCAGGAACAGGAATCTTTTAATGCCGGTAGCGCAGGAAGTATGGAAGAACAGTCAGCTGATCAAAGACACAATAATATCTTACAGAGATTTTGCCTACAATGTGGCCGACACCTTTATCAACCCAGGTACGGTGTATGCCGCCGATATCCAGAGTCCTTTAACCACGGCGCAAGCCAATGAGTCGACTGCACTCACGGGGCAATTGCCCGTTTTGCTACCTAATTCCTATTTCAATCCCAAAGCCTATTTCCTGTTTGGCGGAACGACAGGACGGATAATAGAGCAACGGCTTGCCAATCGCGAGGCGCATTCGATCATCTGGGACAATCAGTATTTCTATCCGATAGCCGAGGTAGCAAATGCAGACTATACGGATATTGCTTATTGCAGTTTCGAATCCTATGAACAGGGGAACTGGCATCTTAGCGATACAACTCTGGACCGGACCTTCGGGTTAACAGGCTTGCAGTCCTATGATCTGACATCGGCAAAGACCATTACTGCGACTGTTTCGGGACATAGCGGGTATATCGTTTCCTACTGGTCCAGGGGGGGGAGTCAAACGGTACAGGCCAATGGGGCGGGCATTTCGGCAACTATTTCAGGGCCGACGAAGAACGGATGGACCTATTACGAACATCATTTACCGGCCGGGACGACGTCCGTACAGGTGACGGGTAGCTCGACCATCGATGAGCTCCGCTTATATCCGCTGAATGCAGAGATGTCGACGGCTACTTATTTGCCGCTGATCGGCATGACCAGTCAATGCGATATTAACAATAAGGTAGTTACTTATGAATATGATGGACTGATACGCCTTAAAGATATCAGGGACCAGGACGGTAATATCATCAAGACGATGGATTATCACTACCAGGGTCAATAAACCAGCCTTTAAATTAAATGATTAACGCCAACTGAGAACTCTATATGCGACTATTATTGTTTCTAATATTTCTGTCTCCAGTGGTTGTATTCGGGCAATTGCAGGGAGGAACGCTTTCTCCTTCTTCGCAAACGTTGAACTACGACCAGACACCCGCGCCATTGATATTATCGGGAGCGACCCCGGCGGGTGGATCGGTGACCTACACCTGGGAAAGTTCACTTGACAATACGAATTGGGGGTCTATGACCTGGGCGAGCGGTACTTCTTATCAGTCTCCCTCAGGGATGGCCGGAAGGAACTATTACCGGGTTGCCGTTTCCAATGGCACCACGACTGTAAATAGCAATTCGGTGTCCATCTATTGTTATCCTTACATCGCGCCGGGGAGTATGTCACCTGCAAATGTGACTATTTACTACGGGCAGACGCCACCCGGACTGTCCTGCGGACCAGCGACTGGCGGCAACAACTATTTTTCATACCAATGGGCTTCTTCCCCGACGTACAATGGGACATATATGCCGATCACCGGAGCCACAGGAACCACGTACAATCCGCCGGCGCTTTATGCTACTACGTATTACGAAGTGTTGTGCAACAGCAACGGAGATATAAGGGCAACGACTCCTCTGGAGGTCAAAGTCTATCCGCAGCTTTTGATGGGAACCGCCGGTCCCGCTTCACAAACGATCCATTACAATACTATACCTGGGGCCTTGTCGGTGACGGGAACCTCAGGCGGAGATGGTAGTTACTCCTTTGTTTGGTTCCAGAGCCCGTCGGCCGCCGGGCCTTACGGTAATGTGGTAGGGGGAACGTTAAGTAATGGCAATACCACTTATACTCCGCCTGCGCTCACTACGACCCAGTATTATGAGGTGCGGGTCGTCGATGGCTTTGGGAACCCGGACCCGAGTGTGACCTCGACACCCATGGTCGTCAACGTGGAAGCTCCCTTATATGGCGGGGCCATCACGCCTGGTACCCAGACTATCCTGGCAGGTTCGGTACCGCAGGTCTTATCATTGTCCAATACTTCGGGCGATAATGGTTCCTACAGTTATCAGTGGCAATATTCCGCCGACGGCGTCAATTTCAACGATATAGTTGGTGTAACAGGAACAAGCTATACACCCGGCAGTTTGAGCTCTACCATGCACTACCGTGTGAAGGTGGCAAGCGAGACGGATATAGTTTACACGCCTATACCGGCACGAGTAACCGTTATTACGCCCAATTCGGATCTAAACTCCATCCGTACACGGAATCTGTCGAGACCAGGTATAGCCACAGTAGCGGTGGCGGAAGCTCTTGTCAATGTGTCCGATGTGCAGCAGACAACCCAGTATTTCGATGGCCTGGGCAGGCCGATACAGAGTGTGGCAATGCAGGCCAGCCCGCTCGGAAAGGATATGGTTTCGATGCAGGCTTATGATCAGTTCGGTAGGGAGTCCATGAAATATCTTCCCTATACCGCTTCTACTACGGATGGGGGTTTCAAGCTGAATTCCGCCACGGAGCAGAATAGTTTCAATGCCACGCAGTTTCCCAACGAGCAATACTATGCGGGTTGGGTTAAGTTTGAGGGCTCACCGGTGAACAGGCAGTTGGCGACGTATGCACCCGGTGCGAGTTGGGTGGGTAGCAGCAGAGGTACGACGAGCCAGTATCTTTTCAATGGATCCGGGGACAGTGTTCACATGTGGCGAATCGCTTATCCTCAGGGGAGCATTCCCACGGATGCAGGCATATATGGGGCAGGAACGCTTTATAAAATGATTTCCACTGATCAGCAAGGCAGCCAAATAGTAGAGTATAAGGATATGCAGGGACTTATAATACTGAGAAAGGTTCAGGTTATTGCTCCGCCGGGCACGGGACACGTGGGCTGGGAAGCTACGTATTATGTCTATGATGACTTCAATAATCTTCGGTTTGTCATATCGCCCAAAGCAGTGCAGGCGGTGAATTCGGCCGGAACATGGATTATTCCCCAACCGGTAGCGGATGAGTTATGTTTCCGATATGAATACGACCAGCGAGGTCGAACGGTCATCAAGAAAATGCCCGGGAAGGCCGAGGATTGGATGGTTTATGATCAGCGGGATAGAGAGGTATTCAGCCAGGATGGTAATCTGCGGTCGCAACAACAATGGTTAGGCACTTTTTATGACGGCTTGAACCGGCCGGACACGACGGTGTTGGTGAACGGTTCGCTTACTCAAGCGCAAATGCAGGGAGCCGTCAATACGATTGTTCCCACCGACGTTGCCCCTACAGACTATACACCTTCCATTACGCTGAGTTCACCGGGAACGACAGGCACTTATCTGGCTTCGGCCATCTACTTAAATCAGGGGTTCACTTCAACGGGACCCTTCACAGCCACTGCAGCCAATAATGGCGGAGATGGCAATATCACCGGCGGCAGCGTGATGTCGGCATTGCCGGCAGGTACTGCAAGCTATACTTTGTTGTCGGCGGCATTTTATGACGACTACAGTTGGGTAAGCGGGGCCGATGCGTCACTGGGTGCTTCCGGGACACTGACATCGGCAATTGACAATTCCATAACGGGAAATCCTAGCTATTTTATAACCAGCTACGGTGCTTCTCCTGCTTATCCGGTCGCTATTACTCAAAATACCACCACAAGGGGGTTGAAAACAGGATCTAAGACCAATGTGCTGGGCACCTCTACGCAATATCTATACGAAGTAGATTTTTTTGACGATCATGGGAGGGCAATTCAGACACAGACTATTAATTATACCGGGGGTAAAAATGTAGTTACTACGCAGTACGATTTCAACGGAAAGCCTTTGCGGGTCTTTGAACAGCATCAAAAAGCCGGTAATACGACTCAAACGCATACGGTTCTGACGAAGATGAGTTATGACATAGCTTTCCGGCTTACGGGTGTCACCAAAAATATCGACGGGGCCCTTGTCGACCAACCTATCAGTACGTTGCAATATAACGAGCTGGGACAAATGCGGACCAAAACATTAGGGAATGGTCTCGATAATATGGTATATGACTACAATATCCAGGGCTGGCTAACGGCGATTAATAAGGACTATCTATCCGGTAATGCCACGAACTATTTTGGTATGGAACTGGGATATGACAAAGCAGCCTCTGCGGTAGGGATCACTTCCTATCAACACCCGACCTACAACGGTATCGTCGCCGGGACGGTATGGAAGAGTGCTGGAGATGGTGTCGGTAGAAAATATGATTTTCAATACGACAATGGGAATCGATTGGTGTCCGCAGATTTCAACCAGGCTGACGGGAGCGCGTATGATAAGAATGCTGGTATAGATTTCAGCGTGAGCGATTTGAGCTATGATGCCAATGGGAATATCATGGGTATGCGGCAAAATGGGTTCAAACTCGGTGGGTCAAGTCCTATTGATCAGCTTGGCTATCGCTATGAGCCGAATAGTAATAAACTGGCGGCCATTACGGATACGGCCAATGATTCGAATTCGTTGTTGGGTGATTTCCACTTCAATCCCACAAGCAAGGATACGGTGGATTATGGCTATGACGCTAACGGTAATCTTACAAAGGACAATAACAAGGCCATTAGCAATATCAGCTATAACTATATGAACAAGCCGGTGCTTATCCGGGTGAAAGGTAAAGGAACCATCCTTTATACCTATGATGCTTCCGGCAACAAGTTGAGCAAGAGGACGACAGATAGTTTGAACCGACACGTGACGACGACCCTTTATATTGCCGACTTCCAATACCAACAATCGGACACGATCACTAATCCCGGTGGTGGGGTAGATACCCTACAATTCGTCACTACCGAGGAAGGGCGTGCCCGATGGGCTTTCCACCATCATTTGGCTGGAGATACCTTATATGCCTGGGAGTATGACTTTTATGAAAAAGATCATTTGGGGAACACCAGAGTTTTACTGAGCCAGGAAACGGATACAGCACGATATGCCGCGACCATGGAAGGAGCATATAGAAATACAGAGGATGCGTTATTCTACAACATACCGGCCACCAGTTATGCCCGTTCACAGATTACAGGTTATCCGCAGGATACCACCTATTCTAATCCAAATGACAGTGTGGCGCGGGTGAACCCGACCTATGGTCAAAAAGAGGGACCGGCGATCATCCTGAAGGTAATGAGTGGGGATAAGGTCGACATCGGAGTGCAGTATTATTACCGGGATACCTCGATCAACACGCCGCCCAACTTAAAGGCGACGGATATTTTGAGCTCGCTTGCATCCGGTATCTATACATTGACGACCGGGGAGCGTGGGGCTTTGACAGATCTGGGCGCATCCAACAGCCCGTTGGCGAGTGCGCTTACCAGCTATCTCAACAGTGGATCGGAGGCAGGGGTGCCCGGTAAACCCGCGGCCTATTTGAATTGGGTGCTGCTTGACAATCAGTTCAATTATGTGAATAGTTATCCGCAAAGCGGCGCCATGCAGGTGGCCTCGGGCGGGGTGCAGGCCAACGGGCAATTGCAGTATCCGCTAGCCATAACCGGAATTCCCATTACCAAAAGCGGATATCTATATGTTTACGTAAGTAACGCGACACCGGGATGGGATGTTTTCTTTGACAATCTTAGTGTCAAAACATACAAGGGGCCGCTGCTGGAAGAAGATCATTACTATCCCTTTGGATTGACGATGGCAGGTATCAGCGATAAGGCGATCAAAACGAATTATTCGACCAACAAATATCGATATAATGGAAAGGAACTACAGAACGAGGAGTTCTCCGACGGTTCGGGTTTGGAAGCGTACGACTATGGAGCGAGGATGTACGACCCTCAGATAGGGAGATGGGGTGGGATCGACCCGATGGCTGAGAAAATGCGGCGGTTCTCACCCTATAACTATGGCTTTGACAACCCAATCCATTTTCTGGACCCAGACGGCATGGATGCAGGGGACGGTAATGGGGATGGGGTGGACGAGGAGGTCTACCAAAGCCAGAGCGCTGCTCAACAAAACCTAAATACCACCGCTAATGCGTTATTTTCGCCTAACACTATCTTCAAGGATGCAAATGGGAATACGATCCAGACGATAGACGATGGCTCCAATGCTGTATTTACCATAACTGGCGACGCCCAAATGCAGCATTATGTGTTTACCGGGTGGGACGAAAGCCAGGGCGGCGCGGATAAAATAACAGATGCCGTTCAAACTTCTGTTATCGAGGCGCAGCAGTATTATAATGAGGAATTCAATCACACACTCGATCCGGTCCCATACTATGATAGTAAGGGAAAGCTGCATCATATAACTTATTGTAATTTTGCTACGGAGGATGTGCTGATGGCGCTCAAGTCCGCAATGAAGCAAATGGGAGACCCTACTTATAAAAACATCCTCATGACGGGAACTGCCAATGATATGTATGCTCTATTACAGACTCAAAATGTACAAGGTGTTTATGAGGAGGTGACC
Source organism: Chitinophagaceae bacterium (assembly GCA_025934485.1). GTDB lineage: Bacteria > Bacteroidota > Bacteroidia > Chitinophagales > Chitinophagaceae > Puia. The sequence continues at coordinate 3,833 of JAICXX010000112.1, read as the reverse complement.
TATGCAGGGGCTCAGGAAAGAGCTCGTAATGGGGGATTGGTGATCTATTCGTATTACGACGACCCGCATGGTCATGTAGGTACATTTTCTGTAGGTGATAATATTCAGTGTGGAGAAGCGGCGAATGTTGGAGCAAATAATGGTTTTATGCCTGTGTATAGAGCTGATAGGACATCGCCTGGGGTTTTTTCTCAAAGTGCAGATGTACATTTTTTTATAATTGGAATGTCACGAGACGCTCAGAAGCTAGCGAAACCGTATAATATTTCTTATGATTCATTCTACCAGTAAATATGATCGCATGAGGTGGTATAGATCTTTTGTTCTTTTCGGGTTGTTTTTTTTATCATCGCCGGCATTCTCCCAGCAGTCTGGCAATTCGTCTAGTGGCAACGGGGCCATTGTAGGTCTATGGCAGATTCATGACAGTTTGGTCGCCTCCGGATTGGATGATAATTGGAAGTTTTATAAAGATGGACATTTCAGCTATAATCAGAATGAGGCGTTAAACCCGCTGCGATCGATATCGGGTACTTACTACATAAAGAACGATACCATAGTGTACCTAAAGGTGACTGAAATCAGCCAAATGACTGGTTATCAAATAATTGCCCCTGATCCGGCCGTTGAATCCGGGACCTTTAAGATAAGAGGAGGTATGCTTAAGGCTACTGCCCAGGATAGTAAGGAATATGTCGATCACCCGCTGAAAATTGCCATTAAGGCCGGAAAAAAAGCCATTCAGATTGATGGTGGAGATTTTTATTTTAAAGTTGCAAATAATCCTGATGCCTATAAATAGCGTCGGTAGATAGGCTGGATTTACTCCTGCACTTTACACCCCTGCACCGCCTCCCGCAGCCGATTCTCGATGGCATTGCCGTCGATCAGCGCCCAATGTTCAATGATCTGCCCTTCTTCCAACCGAAAGCAACGATAGCCAGCGGCGGTAACCTCGCGCCCTGTAGCAGGAATGCCACGCCACTGCCCTATATGCCGAAGCTGCATGCGGATCTTCAGGATCGATTTGCCGGGTTCCGTGACCTGCTCGTCGATAAAAGTATGATGCTCGAACGATTGGCCAGTGAGCCCGATCCATTGCTGCAGGCCATGCATGTCGGGCGGCAGGGTGGGTGGCAGCGAATGATCGGTAAAAGCGGGATGCAGGTATTGTGGGAGCCGGTCGAAACGGCGCTCGTTCCAGATGTCGCGGATATAGCCGGCGACGAGTTCCTGTAGTGCAATGTATGTTGTTGTCATACTGCAAAGCTCGGCGCCAGCGCGCGCCCTGCTTGCGGCAAAAGTCACAAAATTCGGTCGCGAGATCAACAACGCGGCCAAAGACGGGCGCAGGAGGCAGAATCGCATCATCGGCCTACACCCCTGATACGGCTTAGCGTCTCCCGCGAAACCCCGAGATAAGAAGCCAGGTTCGTGAGCGAGACGCGCTGCAGAAGAGCGGGCGAGTGATCGGCAATGTAGCGGTATCGTTCCGCCGGTGACTGCAATCGGAACAGATGCGCCTGCGTTTCCTGGCGGATCAATAACCCCTCGACGATCTGCCTGCCAAACGATTCGATCTCGGGCGAACGGCTATATAATTCGCGAAGCGATTCTGAGCCAAGCTCCACGAGCGACACAGGCTCCATGGCCTGCAATCCATAGTCGGCAGGGGCAGACGACCGCAGGCTGCGCAAATGGGTAACGTAGTCGCCTTCCAGGGAAAAATCCAGGTTGATGTCCCGGCCATCTTCCAGACGGACGCTGCGGACGAGCCCCGATTCGAGGTAGAAGATGCTGCGCGCGATCTGTCCTTCACGTAGTAGCCATGCGTCTTTAGGTACTGCGAAGGGCCGCCCGGAAGCCAGCAACAGATCCCGGCTGGCGAAAGACAAAGAAACGAGGGTATCAGCGAATGAGCGCAAGATCATGCTATGAAATTAAGATATCGGGCCATATTTTGATATTCGTATTGCGTGAAGTATTTTGGAGCCACTTTACTCCTAACCTGAATACCATGCCCTTAAGACACGTCGCCCTTTTTGCTCTGGCCTTAGTCGTGCTCGCTTCCTGTAAAAAGAATAACGGCAATAGCGCCAAAGCTGACCCCAACAGGCTGAAGATGTACATCGAAACCGATACCCTGAACGGAGTGCCATACCCGCCCGACACCTCCTACGTGACCTATGACAACCAGAACCGGCTCGTCTCGATCACAAATAACACCTTAAAGATCGCATATGCGTACCAAAGCAAAACGGCCACTCTCGATGCGTACCAGTACAATAAATTCGCGGAACATGAGATCTATTATCTCAATAGCGCTTACACTATCGACAGCACATTCGAGTACTTTCCGTTCAACAATCCAAGCTCCCCATGGATCGTTACCATCGATACGGCCACCGAAGGCTATCGCTATACCGGGGGGCTGCTGACCGCGCGGCTCGACTATAGCTATTCCAGCTACGGAAACTCCCTTCCTTTGCGTAACGATTTTACTTATGATAACGATGGGAACCTGATCAAACAAGTGGAAAGCGACCCATATGGCAACGTCCTTTTCATCACTTCATACACCTATACTTCGTACCCGGTGAATGTGAACCTCAGTCCCGCATTTGCACCCAAGCAGGCCAAATATCTGGCGGCAACGGCGACGGAAATTACGGGGTCCGGAGGCCCCATGCCCTCGGAAACCTATGCTTACGCTTTCGACAGCCTCGGCCGGCTTACCAGACAAACGACAATGGTCTATAGCGGGTACGTCACGGTGACAACATATGTGTACGAATAGGGGCTATTCCCCCTGCTCCAACCCCCTGCAGATCCGCCGCACGATGAACGGTCCTTCATAGATAAAGCCCGTCCATACCTGGATCAGCGAGGCGCCAGCTGCGATCTTTTCCTGCGCGTTGGCAGCAGTGAAGATACCCCCCGAGGCAATGATCGTCAGCCGCCCGCCGGACTTCTCCGCGAGATACCTGACGACTTCCGTGGACCGCTCGCGCAACGGCGCGCCGCTAAGGCCACCGGCGCCAATGGTTTCGATCCGCCCGGCGGAAGTGAGCAGCCCTTCGCGGCTGATGGTCGTATTGGCGGCGACCAGGGCATCCAGGCCGATCTCCAGCGCCAGGGCGATGACGTCGTCCAGCTGTTGCTGATTAAGATCCGGTGCGATCTTGAGTAACAAAGGACGGGGCGTAATCGCCGGCACGGCGGACAGCGTGTGATTCGCGGCGGCAATGGCCGCGAGTTCGGCATTCACGCGTTGCAGGTTCGTGAGGATGCGACGCAAAGCATCCTTATCCTGGAGCTCACGCAGACCGGGGGTGTTGGGGGAGCTCACGTTGACGACAAAATAGTCCACGTAAGGGTATAAGGCGCGGAAACAAATCTCATAATCCTGCCACGCATCCTCATTGGGGGTGACTTTATTCTTTCCCAGGTTGCCGCCGATGATCATGCGGGGGGCATCCGCCCCACCCGCCGCACCGTTGGCGCCCCGCTTCCGGCCATCTGACTGCCTCAATGCCCGGAGGCGCTCGGCTATAGCCTCTACGCCGTCATTATTGAAACCCATTCGGTTGATCAATGCCTGATCTTGCGGCAACCGGAACAACCGCGGCTTGTCGTTTCCCGGCTGCGGCTTTGGGGTCACCGTCCCGATCTCCACGAAACCAAAACCCAATGCATCGAGCTCACGAAGATAGAGGGCATTCTTGTCGAAACCGGCCCCCAGACCCACGCCATTCCGGAAATGCAAACCCAACAACTGCCGTTTTAGCTTTCCTTCGGGTCGGCAGGACCAGCGGATCAGCGAGCGGGTAGGC
>JAICXX010000182.1 GCA_025934485.1 Chitinophagaceae bacterium | reverse complement strand
TTGTCGCGGTAGCTGATCGCCCGATCCGTGAATAGCGAAGCGAAGCAATTGCGGACTGCATCGATGAGGGCCGCGGGTCCGCGGACATTGAGGTAGGTCTCCTGCTGACCGGCGAAGCTCGCCTCGGGCAGGTCTTCGGCCGTGGCGCTGGAGCGAACGGCCACATCGGTGGCTGCCTGGTCGTAGCGGGCGGATAATTCGCCATAGGCTCCGATGATCTGTCCGGACAACTCATGAGGGAACCGGGCGTTGCTGATAGCCTGGCGGATCCTGAGACCCGCGCGGCGGAGCGATTCGACATTGTTGTGGTCGATACTTTTTAGTTCCTGGCTGATGAAGGGCTGGAGGCCGCTTTGTTCCAGGAACTGCAGGTAGGCTTCTGTGGTCACAACAAAACCGCCTGGAATAGCTACGCCCAAGGGCGTCAAATGCTGTAACATCTCGCCGAGCGAGGCACATTTACCACCGACCAGCCCGATGTCGGTAAGGCCCACTTTTTCAAGGGGAAGGATGATCCGACTCATATGCAAGCGCTTTTATTTACCTTAAAGCTCGTGCAGACCCGATAAAAATCCAGTGTTTTGGGCTGAGGCCGAATATTTATCTATATGCGGGTGTGCCGCTAAACATTTATTCGGTTGCATCCGGTTGCGGTCTTCGCCATGCCGTAAAAAAAACGGGGGGGGGGATGCCGGCCCGAATTCGGGGCCGGTGGAGAGACGCGCGTGGCCATGGTTGCGTCAATGCGGCTGTTCGACCGGCAGGACCACGTGGAACTGGGTATGGATGGACTCGAGCGAGTTGGCGAAGATCCGGCCATTGTGATTGTCGACGATCTTGCGGCATAGCGCCAGGCCGATTCCGGTGCCGGGATACTCGTGCCGGCCGTTGAGCCTTTGGAAGAGCACGAAGATCTGTTCCCCAAATTCGTTGCTGAAACCGATGCCGTTGTCTTCGAAGACCAGCTCGATGTAATCCAGGCTTTTGTCGAGTCCGCCAATCGCCGCGGCTTCCTCCTTTTCCAGCTTTCTACTCGTGATCCTGATCACAGGCGGGGTGCGTTCCTTGGAGAACTTGAGGGCATTGCTGATGAGGTTATGGAACAATTGCTCCATTTGCAGGGGAATGGCTTCGATCACCGGAAGCTGGTCCACGACGACGATGGCATTCTTTTCTTTGATCAGCAGATCGAAATCGCTCAGCACGGTTTGAAGGACAGCCGAGAGGTCGGCCTGTTCCAACCGTTCGCTGGTCCGGGTAGCGCGGGAGAAGTCCAGCAGGTCATGGATGAGCTGGGACATTCGCTGGGCCGAGGCAGCGATCTTATTGATGTAGTTACGTCTTGTTTCCGAGAGCTCGGGGCCAGAGGTCAGCCGGTCCGAGAAGATCATGATCTTTCTCAGTGGCTCCTGCAGGTCATGGCTGGCGACATAGGCGAACTGCTGCAGTTCGGTGTTCGATTTTTTGAGCTCTTTGTTGGCCTGCTGCAGGTCATAGGTGCGCCGGCTTACGATGCGTTCGAGCTCGGCATGGGCGATCTTGGCGTCGTGGATCTCGGTACAGATACCGACGATACCGGTGAATTGTTCATCGGGCGAGAAGGTGGGCCGGCCGATGGCCTTTACCCAGCGATATTCACCGTCGTGCCGCCGCAGGCGATAGTCGATCTCGAAGGGTTTTTGGTCTTCGAAGGCGCGATTATACACCGACAAGAAAGATTCACGCTCCGCAGGCAGGACATCGTCTATCCAGCCGCTGCCCATATCCAGCTCGACGCTCCGGCCGGTGTAGGTCTGCCAGGTCACGTTAAAGAAATTCCTGAGGCCATCGGGGCCGGCGGTCCAGATCATCACGGGGGCATTATTAGCCATGTTTCGGAACCATTCTTCGCGCTCGGCTTTGAGGACGTCCGCACGGCGTTTGTCCGTGATGTCTTCGAAAGCCAGGAGCATGAGCTCCTGTTTATTTGCTTTCTGGACCACCTTGCGGCCATTGACCAGCATGGTCCTGGTGCCGATGGACGGCAGGAGATATTGCATCTCATAGCCGTCGAACTGCCGGCCGTGCAGGAGAATTTCGTTGATCAGGTCTTTGATCTCGGGTTTGTTCCATTGGCCTTCGCCGATATCGAAAAGGAGCCTTCCTTCCGTATTATGCGCCTCGGCGTGAAAGGTACGGTAGAAGGCTTCATTGGCCATCTTGACGCGGTAATCAGTGCTGAGGACCAGGACGCCTTCGCGGATGGTAGCGAAAATCGCCTCCGCATATTCCTGTGACTCCAGCAGCTGTTCGTTGCTCATCTGGAGCTCGGCATTGATAGCCGTGAGCTCTTCGTTGGCCGACTCGACCTCTTCCTTGGAGGTCTCGAGCTCTTCGTTTATACTTTGCAATTCCTCGTTACTGCTTATGATCTCTTCGTTAGCACTCTGGAGCTCCTCTTTATTCGCCTCGTGTTCATCGATGATCGCCTGCATGTCGTTACGTACGGCGCCGAGCTCATCCTGAAGCTTACCCACCGTTTCGTCGCGGGAAAAATCGGTGCCGCCGCCGGGGCCCTGCGGGTGCTGTTCTTCGAAGATGATTAGAATAAGGCGGTCTTCATTATTGGACGGAATAGGAATGACCTCCAATTTCACTATATGTTCCTGCTCTTTGATCTTGAACCGGATGTCGCCTTTAGATATGGATGTTTGGGTCGTCTGCGCCTTGTGGATGCAGTTACGGAGATCGAAGGTAAGTTCGGGGCGCGTCATTTTCATCAGGTTGAAACTGGCTTTACCCCGGGACGGCTCGAGGAACAGGTTGGTAGACCCGCGGAATTGCAGGATCTCCATTTCCTGGTTGATGACGACGGCGGCGGGAATATATTTCGCGTAGAGGATGTCGTCCACCGTTTTTTCCAGGCCGGTCATCTCGGGTTGTGGTTCGACCTTGGAGCGTTTTCGTTCCGCGGCCTCCGCCAGTTCGGGAGCAGGCAGGCGGTAGTTGATCTCCGCCATGACCTTGGGCGATCCGTTCGATTTCTTTTTGTAGACCTTGAATTTCTTTTCAACCTGCGAAAAAAGTTGCTGGCCGCCGGAGCTGATGGTCTCCGATTTTCCCAGCACCAGGAAAGCATTTGGGTTAAGGGCATAATAAAACAATGCCGTGCATTTTTGCTGGAGGCTATTATCGAGATAGATAAAGAAATTGCAACAGCTGATGAGGTCGAGGCGGGAGAATGGGGGATCTTTAAAGACGTTGTGCTGGGCGAATACGCAGAGGTCGCGGATGCGTTTCTGTACGCGAAAATTATTGTTCTCGGTACGGACGAAGAATTTCGAGACTCGTATATCGGCCATGTCCGCCACGTCGGTGGAGGAATAAACACCCAGGCGGGCTTTGGAGATGGCGATCTCGCTGAGGTCCGTTCCGAAGATCTGAATGGGGATCTTGCTGCCGCTCTCCTCCTGGATCTCGGTGATGAGGATAGCCAGTGAATACGCTTCCTCGCCCGTGGAGCAGGCCGGCACCCAGATACGTACCTGCTCCTCGTTAGATTTGCCCTTGAGCACCTGGGGCAGCACGGTCTTCCGGAGGTATTCCATGGAGTCGAGATCGCGAAAAAAGCAGGTAACGTTGATCAGCAGGTCGTGGTAAAGGAGAGTGATCTCGTTTGCGTGACGTTTTAGGTATTCGTAATACGCTTTGAGGTCGCCTAGCTTATAAAGCAGCATGCGCCGGATGATCCGGCGTTTGATGGTGGTGATCTTATAATGTGTAAAATCGATGCCTGTGGCTTTGCGCAGCAGCTGGATGATATTCAGCAGGTTGTCGTCGGTGTCGCTTATCGCGCCGGAGCCGGCCTGTATTTCGGCAAAGGTTTCGCTCCCCAGGTTGAGCTTAGTGAGTTCCTGGCCTATTTCTGTGGAAGAGAGGACGAGGTCGACCACGCCGGCTGTCATGGGGGAATGGGACAAGACGGCCGTTTCCTCGCAGGCGAAGGTGATGCCGCCGGCAATTTTGATGGCCTTCAGACCTGCCGCCCCGTCCTCGCCTTCGGCGGACAGCAGGATGCCGATAACGCCCGTCTTCCCTGCACGGGCCGCGGCGGCAAAGAATTTGTCTAGAGGCCGTTGGTCCCGGGCGCGGGCATTCGGGCGGGTCAGCAGCAGGGCACCGTCCGCGAGCTGTATCTCTTGTTCGGCGGGGAGCACGTATACGGTATTGGGCCTGATATTTAGTTCATTGCGGCCTTCTTCGACTTTGAGGGGCGTAGTTTCTGCTAAACGGCGGATGATATCAGGGGCGGATTCGCCGGGTGGATACTGCAGATAAAGGAACGCCATCCCCGTTTCGGCGGGTACTTGTTTGAGAAGTTCGGTGATGGCGGCCGGCCCATCCGAGGCCGCACCGATCGCCACTATCGGGAATCCCGGGGAACCGCCGGTCGCGGAATCCGGGAAATGCATTTTTTTCATGTCGATTCAATATATTGCAGTGCAGACAAATATCATCAAAAAATGATAATATTAATTGTTGACGATGATATCGATGATCTTTTGTTCTTTGCGGACGCGATTGCGGAGATCGATCCGCAGATCCAGTGCATCACCGCAGTGAACGGTATCGAGGCGCTCCGGCGACTGGAAAGCATGCCTGCACGACCCGATTTTATCTTTTTGGACCTGAATATGCCTAAGATGAATGGGAAACAGTGTCTCAAGCATATCAAGAACAGTCCGCTTTTCCACTCGATCCCTGTGATCATTTACTCCACCAGCAGGCTTCAGGAAGATATGGCTGAAGTCGCCGAACTGGGCGCCGCCGCGTTTCTCGTAAAGCCCAATAAATTCCACCTTCTGAAAACGGAAATCGCCAGTATCCTGGCAAAAGCCCTGCCATAAAGGCAACGCGGAAAGATTTGCCCACTGAAACGCTACGTACTTTTGCCTATCGCGCTTGCCGGGTTGGCGGAGTTTTTGAGGCTAAAACCATGTAAAACTTACATATGGGAAGGGTACTGGTTGGGGAACGTAATTTGGATCATCGAAATTTGCTGAAAGAAACGTTCAGTCGGCTTGCCCCTTCGGTTCATCTCGACTTTGCCAGCAACGGTGAGGACGTCCTCAAATGCCTGGCCGAAGAGGACGGAGAGCCGACGGTGATCGTGCTCGACCCCACCCTACCCAGCGCTTTTTCCGGATCGCTCGTGCGGGTGATCAAGTCCAATGGCCGGTATTCGAGGATACCCATTGTGATCCTCGCGGATCAGGCCGGCGCAGATTATTATGCGCTGCGCGGTTCCGGGCTTGTCGCACTGAGCTTTTTGAAGCCTTCGCAGGCCAATGGCTGGGAGCTGCTGGTGCGAAGGGTCATCGATCTTGTGGGTCCTGAAATTGCCTGATTGAAAGACCGGCTCGTGATGGTCAGTAAGAAATGACCCCGTCGTGTATACGCCGCGGCGGTCAATGGGTTAGCCCGGGAATTGCATAAGCACCCGCACAATCAAGCGACTATGACGAACGGCACGATGATGCAATTTTTCCACTGGTATTATCCGGCAGATGGGACATTATGGGATCATGCAAAGGACAAGGCAAAGGAACTGGCGGGATGGGGCATCACTGCGCTTTGGCTGCCACCGGCGACCAAGGGCAAAGATGGGGCCAAGTCCAGTGGGTATGACGCCTATGATCTGTATGACCTGGGCGAGTTCCATCAGAAAGGTTCGGTACGGACGAAATATGGAACGAAGGAGGGGTATACCGCTGCGCTGCGTGCCTTGCAGGAAAATCGGATCACGGTCTATGCCGATGTGGTCCTGAATCATAAAGCCGGGGCCGACGAAAAGGAGAAGGTGTCGGCGATAAGGGTAAATCCCGATAACCGGAACGAACTGATCGAGCCGGTGGAGATCGAGGCGTATACCAAATTTACGTTTCCGGGAAGGAAGGGCAAATATTCGTCTTTCGTTTGGGACTGGCATTGTTTCTCCGGTGTCGATTGCGCGGCCGATGTTAACGAAGCAGGCATCTATAAGCTGCGGAACGAGTATGGGCAGGGATGGCAGGACGTGGTGGGCTCGGAGTTCGGGAATTTCGATTACCTGATGTTTGCGGATGTGGAATTTCGCAATCCGGCCGTCCGGGAGGAATTGAAGCGTTGGGGAGAATGGTTCTTTAAAGCGGCACCATTTGGCGGTATCCGGCTGGACGCGGTGAAGCATATGTCGCCGGATTTTGTCGTCGAATGGCTGGATCATATGCGGACGTTAAAGGCGGATCTGTACGCTGTGGGTGAATATTGGGCGCCCGAGGATCTGCCCGTGATGTTAAAATATATCGAGGCGACGGAGGGCAGGATCGCCTTGTTCGATGCACCGCTGCACAATAACTTTTTTCAGGCTGCGAATAAAGGCAAGGATTATGATCTTACGTGCATTTTAAAGAACTGCCTGCTGGAGTCGAATCCGCAGTTGGCGGCGACACTGGTAGACAACCATGACACGCAGCCGCTGCAGGCCCTGGAAACTCCGGTGGGGACGTGGTTCAAGCCGCTCGCCTATGCGTTGATCCTGCTCCGGGAGGCGGGTTACCCTTGCGTGTTCTATCCCGATATCTATGGGGCGCATTATGTGGGAAAGGGAAAGGACGGCAGGGACCAGGAGGTATGGCTGGAGCAATGTCCGCATCTGGAGCAGCTGTTGACTGCGCGCAAACAATATGCGTATGGCAGACAGCGGGATTATTTGGACGCCCCGAATTGCATTGGCTGGACGCGGGAGGGGACGGGCGAGCACCCGGGGTCCGGATGTGCGGTGGTCTTATCGAATGGCGACGAGGCGAAAAAGAAGATGGAATTGGGAACGGCGAATGCAGGCAAGACCTTTTTCGATCTGCTGGGGGTGAGGAAAGACGAGGTCACGCTCGATCCGGATGGATGGGGGGATTTCCCGGTGGATGCGGGGTCGGTTAGTGTGTGGGTGATTTCGTGAGATAAGCCTCAATCCGTTCGCCGACCTCATCGAGCAAGGCTTTGTCGTAATGCCTTGTCGCGTCATCGCCGTCATCGCAGGTATAGTTCCAATCCTCGAGATCGGAATCGGAAGGTGTAAGGATCAGATCCAGGTAGGTCTCCTGGTTGTCGCTTTCCAGGCTCACGCGGTAGCCAATGTCGTCATCACGGACGATGGGTTGGACCAGGCCGACATAAGAGATCTCGTCATAGGTAAATTCGATTTGAAATTCGCTCGTCTTCATATATGCTGTTTTGAACTTTGTTTAAGGGCTTTTTCGAGTGCTTTGTTGTAATGGCGACCGTCCTCGCCTTTGTCGGGGAAGGCGAAGTCGAATTTTTCGCCGAACCGGTGGACGACCTGGGTGGCAAATCGCTTTTCCAGGGCGGGCTCATCCGGGACGATGGTATACTGAATATGATCCGGGCGTTTGATAACTGATACCGATGCCGTATGATGGACATGGTTGAAAATGAAATCCAGTTTAAATTCTTGCATCATTATGAAAGAGGCAAAATTTATACCCGGCGGGATAACTGGGACAGTGTGGAAATTTTTCCTATTTTTTTATGATGCTGATCTCCCCCGTGCGTTCGAGAATGATCTCCTTTACATGTTCCAGGCTGTCCTCGTTTGTACGTTGACGAACGCTTTCGTGAAGGTCTTTGATACTGATGCGCCCTTTCCGCATGTTCTCCGTATTTAGTTCCCCATTTGCATAAAGAGTGGATGCTTCCCCTTTTATCCAGCTCCCCACGCGGTCGTTGTAAAGGCTGACCCATGCGAGGAAGCGGTGTACCAGGACAAACGCAAAACAGGCTGCGGCGGTAGGTATAAAGGGCGAAGCGCCGACGACAACGCGGCTGAAGATGGAGCCGAGCATGATGATGATCACGTTGTCGAAAGGGGTTTTTTTGCCGAAGGTGCGGATGCCGGCCGTGCGGATGAGGATCAGCGTCAGAAAAAAGCTGAGGATCGCGCGATTGACCATTTGGAGGGTATCGAGATCCTTACCCTGACCAAATGCAGCATGGATGAGATCGATGAGGTGCATACAGGTAGCATTTGAGAATAGCGCGGCAAAAACTGGCCCGCTTTTTTAACTATTTGTTCATATAGCAGTTTGCTTTTTAAAATCAATGCTCATGACCTGTACTGTAGATGTTATAGTCGAGACCCCTAAGGGTAGTGCGCAGAAATATGATTATGTGCCCAATACGCCGTTCTTCAAGATGAAGAAGATCCTGCCATCGGGGATGGTATTCCCTTATGATTTCGGGTTCATTCCCAAGACCAAAGGGGAGGATGGCGATCCGCTGGATGTGATCGTGATCTCGGAGTTCCAAAGTTTTCCGGGGGTAATCATGAAATGCCGGATCATCGGGGGCATCAAGGCCGAGCAGTCGAAACAAAAGAACAGCGACAAGCTGATCCGGAATGACCGGTTCCTGGCCATTCCGAAGTGTTCGAATATCTTCCAGGATGTCGAGAAGATGGAGGACCTGCCGGGGCAGATCACCGACCAGCTGGAGGCGTTCTTTGCCGACTATAACAAACTGGAAGGAAAGAAATTCAAAGCGTTGGACAAGATGGGGCCCAGGGAGGCGCAAAAGCTGATCGAGGGGCAGCTGGAGTGAGTGCCCGGACAATGGCATACTTTTTTTGCTCTCGTTGAAAACATCGATATGGCACAGTTAGTAAGTGATTTTATAGTCGGGCGATTGATCGCCTGGGGGGTCAAGCGTATTTATGGGTACCCCGGAGATGGTATTAATGGCGTGATGGAAGCCTTGAACCGGGCGAAGGACAAGATCGATTTTATCCAATCGAGGCACGAGGAGATGGCCGCTTTTATGGCGTGTGCCCATGCCAAGTTCACCGGGGAAGTAGGTGTCTGTATGTCTACGTCCGGACCGGGCGCGATCCACTTGTTGAATGGGTTATACGACGCCAAGATGGATCATCAGCCGGTGGTAGCCATTGTGGGGCAGCAAGCGCGGATGTCGATGGGCGGAGACTATCAGCAGGAGGTGGACCTGATCTCGTTATTTAAGGACGTCGCGCATGAATATGTGCATATGGCTACGGAGCCGACGCAGGTGAGGCATCTGATCGACAGGGCCATCCGGATCGCGCGGACGCGTCGCACCGTGACGTGTGTGATCTTACCCAACGACGTACAGGAGCTGGATTATGCCGAGCCGCCGCATTTGCATGGCACCGTGCATACGGGCATGAGCTATAGCCGGCCCGAGATCGTCCCGTCCTTTGCCGAGCTGCAGGCGGCGGCGGATATCCTGAATGCCGGGGAGAAGGTAGCGATCCTGATAGGGGCCGGCGCGGCGGATGCGGCCGATGAGGTGATCGAGGTTGCCGATTTGCTTGGCGCCGGGGTTGCCAAGGCCTTGCTTGGTAAGGCCGTGTTACCCGACACGTTGCCGTTTGTGACGGGAAGCATCGGCTTGCTGGGTACGAAGCCCAGCTACGATCTCATGATGGATTGCGATACCTTATTGATGATAGGAACGAGTTTTCCCTATTCCGAATTCCTTCCGAAGGAAGGCAAGGTGAAGGCTGTACAGATCGATATCGACGGCCGGATGCTAGGGCTCAGGTATCCCACCGACATCAATCTGCAGGGCGACAGCCGGAAGACGCTGCAGGCCCTGATTCCCTTGTTAAATAAAAAGACCGACAGGTCCTGGCGCGAAAAGATCACCAGGGAGATCGACCGCTGGTGGAAGGTGTTGGAAGCAAGGGCGATGAAACCGGCGCATCCGATCAACCCGCAGCGGTTCTACTGGGAATTGTCGCCGCTGTTACCGGATAATTGTATCATCACTTCGGACTCGGGGTCGACCGCCACGTGGTTTGCGATGGATCTGAAGATACGCAAAGGCATGATGGCTTCGCTTTCCGGGAACCTGGCGACCATGTGTCCCGGGGTTCCTTATGCCATCGGCGCCAAGTTCGCCTATCCGGACCGGATACCGATCGCTTTGGTAGGGGATGGCGCCATGCAGATGATGGGTATCAACGAATTGATCACGATTGCCAAATATTATAAACGCTGGAGCGACCCACGGTTGATCATCGTGGTACTCAACAACCAGGACCTCAATATGGTCACCTGGGAGCAACGGGTGATGAGCGGCGATCCGAAATTCGAGGGCAGCCAGGACCTTCCCGAGATGAATTATGCGGCTTATGCCGAGTTGCTCGGGCTGGAGGGCATCCGTATCGAGAAGGAGGCAGAGATCGCGGCAGGGTTACAACAGGCATTTGCCGCGCGCAGGCCGGTGGTCATCGACCTGCTGAGCGACCCCAGCGTGCCGCCGCTTCCTCCGCATATTTCGCTCAAACAGGCCAGGAATCTAACGACGGCGTTGGTCAAGGGAGATACCAATGCGTGGGATATCATCAAAGACACGTATAACGAGGTCATCGAAAACTTTTTACCGCATCATCACGATGAACACGCTTGAAAATAGGACGCCGCCTGTGCTGGCTGCGGGCCCGGTGAGCGAGCTGCAGGTGAGCGCCTATACCATCCCGACCGATAAACCGGAATCTGACGGGACTTTAGAATGGAAGGAAACGACTATGATCCTTGTCAAGATCCGCTGTGGGGACGAGGAGGGTATTGGCTATACCTATGGTGATGTAGCCATTGTGGAAGCCATCAATTCCATGTTGACCCGGCTGGTAGTCGGCCATGATCCGATGGATATCCCGGCGATACATACGGCCTGCGTCAGGCAGATCCGGAATAATGGACAGAGTGGTCTGGCCATGATGGCGGTATCGGCCGTGGATATTGCGTTATGGGACCTGAAGTCAAAGTTGCTGGATCAACCGTTATGCCGGCTTTTAGGCCAGGAGCGGGGCGCCATGCCGGTGTATGGAAGCGGCGGCTTTACCTCGTACACCGATGAGGAGTTGCGGGACCAGTTCAGCGGATGGGTCGGGCAGGGCATTAAGGCAGTGAAGATGAAGGTTGGACGGGATCCGGCAGCGGATGAACGACGGGTTAGCGTGGCGAGGGAGGCCATCGGGGAAAAGGCCGGATTGTATGTCGATGCAAATGCGGCCTATACGGTGAGCGAAGCGTTGACGCAAGCGCAGGTGTTCTCCGGGTATGATATAGACTGGCTGGAGGAGCCGGTGCCGGCAGAGGCGCGGCGCCAGCTACATGTGATCCGTGAGCAGCTGAGCGGGGGGATGCGGATCGTTGCCGGGGAATATGGCTATACGCTCGCAGATTTCCGGAATTTGCTGGAAGCGGATGCGGTAGATGTCCTGCAGGCGGATGCTACGCGATGCGGCGGCATTACGGGTTTTTTAAAGGCCGGGCATTTGTGTGAGGCCTTCAGGATACCGTTCTCTTCACATTGTGCGCCGTCGCTCCATTTGCATCCAGCGTTATCGCTGGCATGTTTTTCCATTGCCGAATATTTCCATGACCATATACGTATCGAGCGTGCATTGTTCGAGGGCGTTGGTGAACTGCGCGATGGTGCGCTTGTTCCCGACTTGACCCGGCCGGGTCTCGGCCTTGTATTCAAAGACAGGGAAGCGCAGCAATACCGGGTGGCATAGTTTTTCCAAGCGTAATGGAAACTTTTTGAGATGGA
>JAICXX010000089.1 GCA_025934485.1 Chitinophagaceae bacterium | reverse complement strand
GACGTCGAACCGGCCATCGCCGCCGACCTTTGCCCGTGGAAAGGCGATAAGCAGCGAGTTGGCATCCCCCATGCCATAGGTCTGTTCATACGCATAATCGCTCATCGCTACGGTATCGCGTTCCATGGTGAGATTGATGTACTGCTGCATGCGGAAGCTCAGGACCTCCACCATTTCGCTATAGTCCCCGAAGCTAGGTAGCTGACGAAGCAACTCCTTATTATTCTTCGAGAGCTTCAGCAAAAAATAATAGTTCGGGGAATACTTCCTTTGCAGGGCATTGATGGTCGCGCTGTCCTTCCTGCCGGCCGTCTCGAGATCATGCGCCACCAGCAGGCTCGAAGGCTCGAAGCTCAGGCTGACAGCCACGTCCTCTACAGCATTCTTTTGCACAAGTCCGTGGCCGGGATCATTGATATATTTGAGAAGATCACGCCTGCCAACGAGACGGTGACGGCTGCTGCAACCCGATAGGATCAGGAACACGAGTCCCGGGATCAGGAGATAATTCTTGGTCATATCCCTATTTTACTGGAATCGCGTATTCTTTGTTCAGGTCGTCGACGATCTTATCGGTAATATCCATATCGGCATCCGCATAGGCGATATTCCCATTGGCGGCAATGAGGATCATCCGGTAATTGTGCTTTTTCCCATAGCGCTCCAGATAGCTGTTCACCGTGGTCAGCACATTCTGCGTAAGCCGCTGCTCTTCATCGG
Source organism: Chitinophagaceae bacterium (assembly GCA_025934485.1). Taxonomy (GTDB): domain Bacteria; phylum Bacteroidota; class Bacteroidia; order Chitinophagales; family Chitinophagaceae; genus Puia. Next base: position 22,678 of record JAICXX010000089.1, on the reverse strand, counting down.
CAGCCTTTTGTTTGATCGCGTTCTGATACTCGTAAAGCTGTCGTTGCTTGGTGGTTACCAGCTCTTTGGCGAGTTCCTTTTCCTTGTCCGTTCCCTTGGCGGTATTCTCATATTTCTTGATGGCATCCGTCACATCCTTGGTAAGTGAATCGACATTGGTTTGCCACACGCTTTGTTTCTTCTCGAATTCCTTTCTCGCTTCGACCATTGCCTTATAGCCGCCGAGCAGCTTGCCGCTGTCGACATAAGCAACACGCGATTTGGAGAAGATAAAAACATAGCCGAGTACAAAAAGGGAAAAAACAAGTGCGAGGATCGAAAGCAGGTTTCGTTGCAGATAGGTCATCGGTTCAAAGGTTAATTTGGTTAGGTATAGGTCTAATTTAATGGCGCTCGAACTTAGGGAATAATTTCTAAAAACAGCGAAAAAAGTTTTAAAAATTCTGCCCCATCTGAAACATGGGAAGATACATCGCGATCAGGATAACGCCTACCACCAGTCCCAATACGACGATGATCACCGGCTCGATGAATTTGCTCAGCATACCCGTTTGGTATTCGACCTCGTTCGCATATTGTTCGGCTATCCTCTTGAAAAACAGCTCCATTTGATTCACCTCCTCGCCTACTTTGACAAGCGAGATCATCCTTATAGGATAAATGGAATGCTGTTCCAGGCTTTTGTGCAGGGGAATGCCCGTTTGGATATCTTTTTCGGCTTCCTCAAGCGAATATTCGATGGGATAGAACCGGATCATTTTTCTTACCAGGCGCAGCGATTGAACGATAGGAAGCTTTGCGCCTATCAGCAAAGAAAGGGTGTTAGCCAGCCGCGAAAGATAGATCTTCCGGACGATGCCCCCAACCAGTGGTATACGCAGGATAAACCGGGTAGACCACTTCCGGAAATAAGACTTGTTACGCTGCGACCAGGCCAGCGCCACCAACCCGATGGCTATCAACAGCAGCATCCCGGCGGATCGCTTCAAGCCATCCGCCAGCCCCAGCACCACCCGCGTAATATAGGGCAACTGCCCTCCGGACCGCTTCAGCACATCGGCAAACATCGGCACCACATACGTCAGCATGAACGAGACCGCTCCTGCGGCCACGACCATCACCACGCTCGGATAGATCAGGGCGCCGATGATCTGCCGGCCCTGCTTGATCTTTTTCTCATAGAACTCCGCGAGCTCTTTAAGGACTACGATCAGCCTGCCCGTCTCCTCCCCGATCTGAACACTGTAATACTCATAGGCCGTAAAATTACCGTCCCGTTCCAACGCCGCGGAAAGGGTCGAACCGGCCTCTACTTCTTTGGCTATTTTGGCGAAAAGCGTCCCGAATTTCTTTTTGGTTTGTTCCTTTATAATGAGATCGAGCGCGCTCCGGATATCCACACCCGCTTCCAGCAACGTGCTCAGCTCCATGTAAAAACCTTCTCTCACCTTGTCGGGAATAGAGCTTCCGAAAAGCCGGATGTCCTTGTTGAGGAAGGCCCAGATACCTCCCGTCTCCTTTTGCACGCCCTCTTCAGGCCGGGGCGTCGGCGATGCCGGTTTATTCAGCCGTCGTATGTCTATAGTGTCACTCATTGCCGGTGTTTTCTGCGCTCAGAAGTTCACGCGCCGTGTAGTGTTTATAAAAAGGTATATCGATGCTGTCTCCATTCACAAAAACCCGGATCTGCAACGCAGTGATCAGCGGCCGCCCTTCAATATATTGGACCTGCCGGGTCTTGCCGCCCACGAAAAATGTATCCACCCGCTCGCCCGAACGACGCAAAATATACGTGGGGCCGGGCAGATAATACAGCGTTTGGCCATCGGCGACTAATAGCAACGGACCGTCCGTCGCCGAATCTCTGACCTCTGCCGCCCGATCCATATCCCGGCACAGCGTCCGCCGGAAAAGCAGGTATTCGCTGAGCTTTCCCGCCTGCGCCTGTTTTTTCACCAACAGCTTCGAGAAAAGCTGAAAGGCGTAGAACCCCATGGAGATCACCACGGTGGTGATCAGCATCGCTACCACCAGCTCCATCATTGTAAAGGCGTTATATCGTTTCATCCGGTATTAGTGATCGGACCTCACCAGCGATCGCCAGTCGGCCAGCCGTTTGTTGTTTTGATCTGCAATATAATAATGGATCGTCAGCAGACTATCGTAACCAGGATAGGGACTGACCACCCGGTAAAGCCGAAACCCCTCTATTTGCACAGAGTCCGTGACAAACAGCCTTTCCTCCCGCGTCTTTTGCGCAAACTGTCTTAACAGATTGCCCGCTTTCAATTTTTGCGGGGTAAGAGCCGTCCGCCCCGTCCCGGTCAGGATCATCGTGGCCGTCATAAAAACGCTCAGGATGATCACCAGCGCAACGATGGTCTCCGGCAGCGAAAAAGCCTTATAACGGTTTGGTATCAGCGGACCCATTGGATTACCCTGTTTCGTTTTCGGCCGGTAAATACTACCGGACCGGCAAAGCTGGTGTCAAGCTTACTCCGGTTGAGCTCCGCATCTACGAGAAAATTATCGAAGACGATGGACGATCCCTTGTAAAGAAAATAGTCCGTGAGGGTTAGTCCTTTTACAGTCCCCTTGAACACCAGGTAGCCGTTGGCATACAGGATCCCCCGGATCTGCGTACCCGCATCGATCTCCGTATACACCTGGTACTTGTCCGCCGAATCACAAAAAGCAACCACTGCCCCGTTCAGCAAACAGTTCTCTCCCAGGATCAATCTCGGCTGAAAAGAACTTTCTTTCTTCTTGTACAGGGCGATGCTGCTGGGATAACCGAATTGACAGCCGCTCTCTGCAATTATGCTGTCGGAGACGATTGCCTGCACTCGCCCCGAAAAACCCGATCTGAAGCGGATAACCGGAGCCGTTAGTACGATATTGTCCAGCCGGGCATTCCCATCGACCAGGATCAGGCTGTCGGAGACAACAAGGATGTGACCGCTCAGGCTCGTTCCCGACAATTCCGCCACACCATGAGCCCGGATCAACTGTATGGTATCACCAAACGATTGCATTGCCGTATCCGGTACCGGGTCTGACCGCTTCATCGCGGTATCTTCCGCCTGCAGATCGATATAATGCCGGAGCAACTGGCTATCTATCGCTGGCAGCCTACCCGCGCTTCTTTCAATATTCCCGTTGACCAGCGTGGTATAGGCATACCCCCGCTGGTTGACATAAGCCGGTCTGACACCCGCCTTAGGCAGATAGGCATTACCGGTTAAGAGCGTATTCCCGACTACCGACAAAACTTCCCTATGCTCGGCCAGATAGAGACAGCCATCGAGCGTATCCGGCAGAAGCGAGCCCACAAACAATCCTTTTTGTTTCATCCGTCTGCCGACAACCACCCTAATGTAGGCGGCATCATACACGCCCCATTTCTCCTCGCGGATATACGTACTGTCGCTTCCTTGTCCAAAGAGATCGAGGGATTTCTGCAGTGGCTGCCCCGCCGGCGGATCATCTTCCATCACGATATCGATGGCGGATTCCAGATTCCTGCTCAGTTTGTCTTCCATATCCGCATCCGTCCGCTCGAGCGCTTGCACATACGCCAGCCGGATGAAGGCCGCGCAGATCAGCCCTATGACCAGCGAAAGGACCACCGTTATCATTAGCGAGCTGGCCGGTATCCTGCGATGCTCATTGGTCATCGTTGGAATCCTTTTGCTTTTTCTTCGGCTTTTTCGCCGGCTGGTCCACCCTGGCTTTGCTGTTTTTAGGCTTTTCGTCCTTTGCCTTTTCTTTCTTTGCTTTCTTTTCTTTAGGCTTCCCGTCTATATACTTTATAACCTTAAATGTTCCATCGCTGCTATATTCCCGGATCTTGCCCGACAGCTCGTCATTGCGATAATTGCCCTCCCGGAACTTGCTTCCGTTCCGGTCGAATTCCGTAAACGTCCCGATCCTCAACCCCGTTCGCCAGTGGACAATGCTTTTTATCATACCACCCGGATACCAGGCCCGCCATTCACCATTGGGCAGCCCGTCCGCAAATTCACCCGCCTCCGCCAGATTTTTGTCAGGGTAGAAAACAGTATAGCTGCCATCCAGCAAACGCCCGTCATATCCACCCACCGTGTTGAGGATGGTATCCGAATGGAACCAATAATAAGTGCGATCGGGATAGATGCGAACCGGATGTTCCGGAAGCACGGCGTAAAACCGATAGACAGTATCCTTTTTTCTGATGAGCTGCCGGTTGAGCGAGGCGATCTCAATTCTTTCTTCGGGCTGGGCGAGAGAGGAAAGAGAGAGTAAGCTTAGGATCAGGCTAAAGGTTAAGGCGCGCATGAGTCAGTTTGTTGGGAGGGAAATTACAATTTTTCCCCACAAAAAAAACAAAATATCTTCCCCGGGCCATCTTTACGATCAGTTTCCAGGGTGTAAGGGCCGCCCTGGCCAACCCGGTAAAGAGCCTTAGGTCGAAGTGATTGCACATCATTCCATATAAAACCCGATATTTGTCGTACTTTCACTTCAAATTATACGTTAAAATAGATCCTTATAAAAACGAATATTTATGAATGAAGGAAAGTCGGTTGCTCTTTGGACGAAATATTTACCCGCTATCAGGATCTTGCTAAAAAAGGCAGTGAATGAAGAGCAGCAGTTCACCTTGAGTAAAATAGAGCTGCAATCCGTCGATAATAGAAAGAATGTAAATTTCTCCTTCAATCTTGAAATCACGAATGGAAAAGTAGAAAGCGGCCTGGGCATTGCCCCAATGGGTAAAGACCTCTTTAATGTACTCAATGGCGATCTGCTCGTTAGAAAGTTTATGCTCGATAAAAAGATCAATATTCAGATGACAAGATCGTCCTTGCTGACTTTCAGATGTAATTGACTTAGATCTGCTTATTCATTTGCTCACCGCGGGAGATACCTGCCGTTATGTCACCTTTATCGAAACCGGCCTTGTTCGATAAAGCCTGGTTGATCCCTCCAGCCCGGCGGCTGCTCAGCTTCATAGGCTTCACAAACACACTCGGATCGTATCTGCTGCATTGCTGTTTCTGGTCATACGCGACCAAGGTCACAAATAGGTCTTGCCGGGGCCCTTCAGCCCGGTCATGGCCAAATCGCTGAACTTAAGGCGGTGACACCCGCAAAGCTCAACTGGCGAGCCAGGTGGCAACCAAGCCGATATCTTCGACTACGCCGACCCGATCACAGGGGATCAATTCGAGAAGCATCTTTGCCGGACCACCTCGTCTTCCTTGGTCGCCGGCCGCAGCCAGCACTTTTGCGCAACCGGCGCCGGAGCGCCGCTTTATCGATGCCTGGGCGCAGTGATATGAACGGAAAGAGAAATGACCGGACAAATGGCTCAAATTCACCGAAATTTAAGCTAAAATTGATCAAATGAGAAATCTAGTCTATTCCATCAATCTTTCCGTCGATGGCTGCTGCGACCACACCATTCTTGGCCCTGAAGGTATCACGGACGAGGTAGGAGAATACTATATGGACCTTATGCAGGACATAGACCTGACGGTCTTCGGGCGTAAAACCTACGAGTTGATGGTTCCCTATTGGCCCGATATGGCAAAAGATCCGTCCGCGGAAAAATCCGATAAGGAATTTGCGCAGAAATTTACCGCGATGGACAAAATTGTTTTCTCGCGCTCTCTAGCCCATGCCGAAGCAAATACACGAATTGTCCGCTCGGATCCGGGGGACGAAATCCTTCGGCTGAAAAAGGAAAAGGGCAAAAAGATCTCAGTCGGCGGTGTGGATCTTGCCGAACAACTGATAGCCCTTGGTCTGGTGGATGAATTTTATTTCATCGTTTTTCCGATAATTGTCGGACAAGGACGACGGTTATTGGAAGGTACCAGCCTGCCGGCGAAGCTAAATCTAAAGCTGGTCGGGTCGAAGACCTTTAGATCGGGAGGCATGGCGCATCATTACTTGAAACAATCGTAATCCGTGGATCTACTTATTCAAACGATCAGGAATTATATCCCTTTTTCCCCGGCAGACGAAGCCGTGGCACAAAAGCTATTTCATCGAAAAGAGTATAAAAAAGGGGCGCATTTGCTCACAGCCGGAGAGATCTGCCGCCATCTCCTCTTTATTGAATCCGGCTTGGTTCGATACTATTTAACAAAGGACGGCGAGGACCAGACCAATTATTTCAATAAAGAAGGGGATTTTGTATGTTATTATCCGAGTTTTTTGCCAAAGAAGCCTTCCGCGGTCGGCATACAGGCATTGGAAGACTGTGTGGTATGGCAAATCAGCTTTGACGGCCTCCAGCAGCTCTACAAGGAAGTGGAATACGGAGAGCGATTTGGCCGCCTGGGCATCGAAGCTGTTTTTGTACAGGTTAGCGCCCAGATAGACTCGATTTACACCGATACGCCTGAATTGCGTTACAAGAACTTCTTGCACAATTATTCTGATATCGTACAGCGCATCCCCCAATACTACATTGCCTCGTATGTGGGTGTAAAGCCGCAATCGTTGAGCCGAATTCGAAAGCGCCTTTCCGGGAGCGGAGGCTATTAGTTAACCCGGGTGCATGAAAAAGACGAGAAGGTTCTAGAATTTTGTGTTGTCAAAAAAATGACAACACATCATGAATACGCTTCGACTTTTACAATCCTTGCTGGTTATCCATCTCACCGGGCTGACGCTGATGGCGGGAACGGACGCCGTCAACTTCGTCGCCTTTAAAAAGCTTTCCAACTCGCTGCATGAAGACCAGGCCGCCGTCAAATTTTACTTAAAAAAACTATTCGGCTTATCCAGCCTCCTGCCACTGGGCGGAATATTATTGATCTCGTCGGGGGTGGGGCTCCTCATCATCACCCACACCTATGGCCAGTTATGGTTCCAGCTCAAAATGGGAGTAGTTGTGGCGCTAATCTCGAATGGCTTCCTGTTCGGCGCCCGGCAAGAACAAAGAATAAAACAAATCCTGAATGCCCCGGACAGCCAGGCAAACCTGCAGCTCCGGCACCCCCTTGGTAATCTTCGGATCTTTTATGCCCTTCAACTGACGTTGTACGCATTGGCCGTCATCTTAGCCGTAACAAAACCCGGCTGATCCCTCCGGGCCAGTCGGCGCTCGCCGCCAATCCTTTAATACCCCGGATTCTGCATAGCCGACTTCTGCGCCGGCGTCAATGATTTGCCATTTTGCTGTATCCCGTCTAAAAACGTTTGCGGTATCGGACGCAAATTATTTTTACTGGCAACATTAGCTGCAGCGTCGACATTAAATGCCTTGGCTCTCGGGACTAATGTATTGGTCCTTGACAGATCCTCCCAACGATGATATTCGCCCATTAATTCGCGCGAACGTTCATCCAATACCAGGCATAACATCCTGTCATACGTACTGGACAAACCTAAAACGCCGATAATGTATTCATCCTGCGCAGGCAAAGCCGATGGGTCGGAAATAGCCAAACTGGCAGAGGCTGCAGTAGTTACAGGTATATTGTTTGATTCATAATAGGAATTACCCGCATAGAAGGAATTCCCAACGCCGGGCGACTGGAGAGAGGCAGATTGCAAGGTATTGCCGCCATCATAATAGCCGGCCCTGTTCTCGCCACTAGCGAATTGTGCCCGTGCACGCACAGCATTTATATAAGGCAGAGCGTCGGTGTAAGCCCCTGTGCCGGCATTGGCCAGCCTGATCTTTGCCTCGGCAGCCATTAAATAGGTCTCGGCCGAACGGGCCAAAATAAAATCCCTATGACCGACGACATCATTCAATGAATTTCTGGATCCGTCTATATACTTGTTCAATGACGGAAAACTTTGACCGGCGGTCGTTAAATCGGTATTCAACGCGCCATCCGTAGTCCTGCCGGCGGGATAGGCCACATAAGTAGTGGGTATATTTCTGCCGGTACCATTGACATCCTGCACAAGACTTGCCGAGGTGCCCTTACTGATCTTCGATAGCGCGAAACGAGTGTCGCCCGGCTGATCGATCACAAACATAATTCCCAGATCTCCTTTGATATTTGGAGCCGTCGGCGATGCCCCATTTATAGCGCTCTTGGTTTTAAAGGACTTCCAGAACCTCGAGTCATTCACCATGTCGTAAACATGATAATCGTAATAAGTAGTGGCCAATCGGCTAAAAGGCCTGTCGCCGGTGAGATCACGAGCCATCTGGTCCTGGATATCATATCTCGAAACAAAATACAGATGTTGCGTATTGCCATTGGCAAGGTTGGTGTTGACATCATTGGTAAATTGAGCAGACAAGATCAGCTCAGGCAATTGTTCATTTGCCGAGTTGACACCGGTAAACTTCCATAGGCTGGCAAAATCCGCAGCCAACGGGTGATCTGCTATTACCTGGTCACATAAAGTGCCAACCTGCGTTAGATCGGCAACAAGCGTAGAAGAATTCCAGGAACTATTTATTTCGCTTGCCCTTGACAACAACGCTTTAGCCAGGTAATGTGCAGCAGCATCTTTAGTGATATGGTAAGGAGCACCCCCGGCCGGCAGCAAAGACTGAGCCTGAGTGAAGTCTGCAATGATCTGTGTGTATACATCCTGTGCCTTTGCTCTTGTAAATTCCAGGTCTACTGTTGTAACCGGCTTAATCTGCAAAGGAACGCCACCATATTGTGACACTAACCTTAAATAACAATAGGCGCGGAAAAAGTATCCTTCTCCCAAAGAGGTGCTTTTAACGGCAGCAGAAGTAGAAGTGCTGGCTGTAGCATTCGCGATCAACAAATTGGCGTCTCCTATGCCTGTGTATAAGGCATCCCACTGCAGGTTAGCGCCTGCAGTGTTGGTGTTAACCGCCGTCACTACTGAGTTAAAAGTCTGATCATAATTGTTCCATGGTGAATTGGAAGGGTCGCCGCCAATATGGAATTCATCAGTCCCATAATTTGCCGCACAATAGTACCATTCGCCGTTCGGCGGAACGGCAAAGACCTGGTAATAAGTTCCCACGGCTAATTGCAGTATGCCGGCATCTGTTTTATAAAAATCGGTAGTTCTTGCCGTTGTCAGGTTCTCATCCAGAAAGCTCTTTTTGCAAGACGAACCACAAAAGAGTACGGCCGCAAAAAAGACCACTTTAAAGAAGATTTTATATTTAGACATATAATTCAAGTTTAATAGTATTAGAAAGACGCGTTGAATCCAAAGGTGAAACCCCTGTCCCAGGTTGGCCCGATGACATCCATGTCGAGGAACTTAATTTGAGAGTATAGCATCCCGGGGTTTTGTACCTGCAAATAGGCTCTTAAATTACTTACCCAATTCCCCGTAATTTTTTTATTGAAATTATACGCCAATGAAATATCCCGAACTTTGATAAAAGAAGCCTTCAAATAACCCAATGAAGCATAATAGGGATCACCTGCCGCACCTCCTGCATTGAATATTGGTTTTTGAAATGCTGCATTGGGATTATTTTCAGTATAATAATTGATCTGCCTGTTAAAATAACGTCCTGCTTCTACTTCGCCGCCATAACTGTACATATAGTGCAAGTGGCTATACACGAAGATGGACAATTCCCAATCTTTATAAGTGACGGTATTGGTCATGCCCAGGATCCAACGAGGCCTTGTCCAGCCAATGATCTGGCGGTCATTGTTGGGATCGATCTTGTTGTCGCCGTTTACGTCCTGGATCCTTATACTCCCGGCAGTAAACGCATTGCCATTGGCATTAAAGGCCGCCATGGCGGATTTATCGCCCGGTTTCCATAATCCCAGGGCTTTATAACCATAAATTACGCTAAGCGGTTGACCAGGGAACCAGCCGTTGTTTATATCGGGCTGAGTTCCATTTGACAATTTTACAATATGATCTTTTTGCCAGGCTGCAGTGATTGTAGTTGACCAGCTGAGATCTTTTTGCCGGATATTCACTGTCGTTAAAGAAATATCGACACCCTTGTTTGCGGTTTCACCTATATTATCAAGCGTGGTCGTGTAGCCTGTCACGGTCGGAATGGATCTTGACAACAACAGGTCTTTGGTCGTTGAAGTATACACATCTGCACTTCCTGAGACGCGTGTATTGAATAGCCGGAAATCGACGCCAAGGTTATATTGCGTCGTTTTTTCCCATCCCAGGTTCTTGTTGGCCAGGATCGCATTAGGTATTGAACCTGCCGTATTGGTAGACAAAAAAGGATAGAACAAAGAAGTTATCGCACCTTGTGTCGAGTAAGGTTGCACTGCTGAATTCCCTGTAATGCCGGCGCCGACTCTCAATTTCAGATCATCTACCCAGGTCGCATTCATAAAACCTTCTTTGCTAATTCTCCAGGCCAACGCCGCAGAAGGGAACCAGGAATATTTATGACCCGGGGAAAGAACACTAGATCCATCCTCGCGAGCCGAAACGGTTAATAAGTATTTATCTTTAAAGCCATAGTTGAGCCTTCCCATATAAGAACGAAGCTGCTGTTGAGTGAGATTGGATCTCGTGCTGATGGCGCCGGTTACCGTACCGCTTGTCAAGGCATTCCACAACTGTGAAGCCAGGGGAACCCCGTTGCCTGCAATACTATCCATGTCCATTTTATAATAAGTTTGGCTGGCTAATAACGTCAACCCAAAACTGTGCTCCCCGATCGCCCTGTCATAATAAAGAAGATTATCCAATGTGTAAGAGAACGTATTGCTATCGACCTTCGATGCATAGCTGGTACTGCCGCCATTGGCAACCGAGTTGGCATCGACATATACTCCATTACGGAAATAGGCGAAGTCGGGGCCAAAATTCAACCGGTATCTCAATCCCTTCAGGGCAGGGATAATCGACCCGGCATTAATTTGCCCGTAGAAGCTTCCAAAAGCTCTTAAAAATACTCTTTCATCTATATTGTAGTTCCATTCGTTAACTACATTCTTAACGGCATTATCACCGCCCGGAAATAGGATCCTATTGCCTGCAGAATCATAGGGAACGGCGTAGGAGAAGAGCGCTCTGGCAGATTCATATAGCCCGCCGGCGGGGGTGCCGATCGTGGCGATACCAACGGCTGACTGCCCATATTCCTGTTTACTGTAAGAAAGGTTGAGATTACTGCCGAAAGAAAGCCAGTTGGTAGCACTAAAGTCTAAGTTCGCTCTTGTGGTATATCTTTGGTAGGATTGGCCTTTAATGGTCCCTGTATTATTCAAATAGCCAAAAGAGACATATGCCTTGAGCTTATCCGTTCCACCGGATACACTTATCAGATTGTCCGTGGTTAGTGCTTGCTGCTTGACGATGCCAAACCAATCCGTGGTTTTAACCTTGGAACCATCCCAGGTTCCACTTGCCCATCCCTTGGCAATATTAGCCCATGCGCTAGGATCGGTGGTCGCTGCAAAATAGGTTTTGTCATGTGCGATATCCGGCTGATCTCCCCGTGGGTAGGTGCTTACGCCTGTGGTTGCGTTTAAACCCGCATAATAATATCCCCAACGCCTGAACGTGATATAATCGCCGGCATTCATCATCTTTTCATCATCGACAATATTATCCGAAGTGATCGAAGAATTAAGGCCTAATATTATTTTACCGGATTTCCCCTGTTTTGAAGTTATAATAACAACGCCATTGGCGCCGCGGGAGCCGTAAATGGCGGTAGCGGATGCGTCTTTCAGGACAACTATCGATTCAATATCGCCCGGGTCGATATTATCTATCCCACCTGATATTATAGGAATTCCATCAACAACAAATAATGGTGTGTTTGAAGCGGTCAAAGAACGTACGCCGCGGATGTTAATGGTCGGAAGTTGGCCGGGACGCTCAGTAGACCCAATGTCTACACCAGCCACCTTTCCCTGCATCGCCTCCAGTGCGTTAACGACGGGCCTCGAACGAATATCCTTTTGACTGATTCCTGCAACGGCCCCCGTTACATCGGACCTTTTGACCGTTCCATAGCCGATCACCACTACATCGGATAAGTTGGCATTCAAGCTCTTTAAGGACACGACCAAGCTCGTTTTGTTATCTACGGCGATCTCCTGCATCTCGCGTCCGACGTAGCTTATAATCAATTTTGCTTTGCCGGATAAAACGCTTAATTGGAATCCACCATCTTCTTTGGTAAGGGTAGAGTTCTTTGTACCTCTTTCAAGTACGGTCGCGCCATTCAGAGGGGCGCCGTTCTCGTCGAGAACCTTACCGGTGACCTGGAAATTTTGAGCGGTACTTGAAAAAAAGGAAGCTAGGAGAAACAGGAGAACAAGGGTCTCCCTGAGCAGTTTTTTGTTCATGATGGCATTTTTCGTTTTGGTTAACTAAGGGCAAATCATTATCCCGACATATTCTCAAGGGCGCAGGATCGAAAAACAGTAAAAGGGTAAATTGACGCCAAAGGGGACAGCGGCTGCAATCGATTGCAGTCTAGTCCATTAGATGTTGACACGAAGACCTTTGACTAGGAAGGTATCAAATTTTCGCCAGATTACCATCCTGTGCTATCCTGCAAAGGGGCAGGACCTGGCCGGAGTATTTAAAAGTCATATTTTTTCCTGCGCGGTCTCGACAGCATGCCGGTGGCCGCGTTATCGGCATTCCTGAACGTTTCGTTTTCCGGGTTCCAATAGATCTTTCTTTTCAATTTCATGGCAATATGGTGTAGCAGACACGCGCTGCAACTCCGATGACCCACTTCAACGGGAGCCGAAGGCGCTTTTCTCGTTTTGATACAATCCAACCAGTTCGCATGTTGCTCGGAGCTCTCGTAGAGATGAATCTCGTTCGGACCGATCACCGACCGCAGTATTTTGGGGTCGCTCGCATCGATGGGTTTGACACCGGTGTTATCCGCAACAGGATCGGTGTCGGTCACTTTATAATTTCCACGGGTAGTCCACAGCCATCCCTCGCTTCCGATAAATTTCACTCCATTCGGCAATTCGTTCGAGACGGTCATGTGCACGCCGTTCGCATACAATGCCTCCGTCCTGAAAATTCCATGTACGTCCCATAGCCCTTTATAATCGGGGTCGTCCGTAGGGAAGGCGGCATGACCCCAAATTTCGACCGGACCCGTAAGTTCCGTTCCCATCCCCCAATGCGCAGTATCGATGTGATGCGCCCCCCATCCGGTAATCATGCCCGCTCCAAACTGCTCGCATCGCAACCAGCCGGGCCGGCTGGTAATTCCTTTCATACTCGCGTCTTGTGAATGTACCCTGTCTTCCGTATAATAAACTTCTGGAGTAGCGCCCAGCCACGAATCAAAATCCAAACCGGAAGGTACAGGCATCTGCATTTTGTTGCCACCGCCCGGATCGCCCGGCAAGCCGACCTCCACGGTTTTCAACTCTCCAATTCTTCCGTTTCGGACCAACTCGCACACCCGTTTGAATTGAGGCCATGGATCGATGGAACGTTGCTGGCTTCCCATCTGCAGGATCCTTCCGCTCTTTGTTACCGCATTACTTAAAATTCTCCCTTCCTCGATGGTCAGGGACGCCGGCTTTTGCAAATACACGTCCTTGCCTGCATTGACGGCATGCACAGCAACGATGGCATGTTGATGATCGGGCAGGCTGATATGAACGGCGTCGATATCCTTATTTTCCAACAGCTCTTTATAATCGTGGTAAACGTCTATTTTCCAATCGCCTTTCAGACCGCCGTTGAAAGGCGCAGCTTTTTCATAATTGCTTCTTACGGCAGCGGGACCCGCCGCAGCCCGGTTTTTATCCAGGTCGCACACGGCTCTTATTCTTGCACCGGAATATCTTGCCACTGCCGGCATGTCGTGACTAACGGAGATCCTGCCGCAGCCAATGGATGCCACGTTGATCAAATTGCTTGGCGCATTCTTTCCGAATACGCTCGCCGGTACGATCATCGGGAAATTCGCAGCGATAGTGGCCCCCGCAGCCACTTTGACTGTCCTGCTTAAAAATTTTCTCCGTTCCATTTTTATATTATTTCTTCAATGACATCATCCGGGCATCTTTTTGCGCCCTCAATGCCAATTCGGTCGTAAGAAAACAGTGCTTTTGCGTCATGGCCGTTTCCGTTCTGTTCAGCACATCATCGACAAACAAAGGACCGAACGGCAAGACTTCATTGTTGCAATCCATGTGCACCATCTCCTTATTGTTCACCAGGTAGAGGTGATTGCCGCCTTTATTGCCCGAAGCGATATCCGTGTTCTTTCTGACCTCGATATAACCGTCTGTCCCCAGTATGGTCAATCTTCCGTCTCCCCAGGTGTCCAGGCCGTCCGGCGTAAACCAGTCCACCCTGATATAACCGGCGCCGCCATTGCCGCTGAGCATCACATCCCCAAAATCCTCAAAGAGCGGTTTGTCCGGATGATGGATATTTCCTACCTGCGATACCAATACCTGCGCTTCGCTGGAGCCCGTAAAATGTAGATACTGATCGAATTGATGAGAGCCGATATCCGTGAGAATTCCACCGTACCTGTTTTTGTCCCAGAACCAATCCGGCCTGTCCGCCAATCCCGATTTTCCGATATTGTTATGAATTCTATGCGGCGCCAGGTTCACCGTCTGCATGACCTGCCCGATCGCGCCCGATGCCACCAGCTGGCTCGCCTTTTCCGTGGCCTTGTTTTCAAACCTTTCACTGTACATAATGGAGTATATCCTATTAGTCTCCTGCTGAACTTTCTTAACCGCGGCCAGTTGTTCCAAGGTGATAATGCCCGGTTTGTCACTCAAATAATCCTTCCGGTGTTGCATTACCCGGATACCTAAAGGAGCTCTTTCATCCGGTATGCCCGAACTTAACACCAGTTGGATGCCATGGTCTTCCAGGATCTCGCGCTCACTGCTAGCTGCTTTGGCTTCGGGATAGGTCTTCAAAAATGCCGCCGCCAGATCGGGCTGTTTGGCATACAATGCAATCAATTCTCCACCCCCTCGCTTGATCGCATCGGTCATGCCATAAATATGGGGGTGATCGATATTGATCACTGCAAATTTGATACGATTGGGTGTTCTGGTTATCTCCTTTTGTTTTTGGGCAGATTCGATGAATTTGATCTTACCCACCAAAGGCGCCATCATCATTAAACCGGATGCTTTAGCCGAATCCTTTAAAAATTGCCTTCTGAGTTTCTTGCGGTCATTCATACGAGAAGATCGTTATTTGCGAGAATGTACGAATTTTTCCGCTATTTTCGAAAATAGCGGCCTGGTGCTTCATTATTTGCCCAAACAATTAATATATTGATTTATCGTTGTGAATAAATGAACCCAATTCTACCACTACGATGAAGGCAATATTTGTACTGTTTTTGCTGCCGTTGCAACTCTTTTCCCAGGATCTTTCGGGAATTTGGGTGGGGACGATCGCTACGTCCCAGGTACAAATGCCATTTGAGCTGGCCATCAACCAGGATATGACCGGTTATTCGATGATAAGTTTCACGTACAAGGGTGCTGAAAAAATAGCCGTTAAGAAAATCACCCTGATCCGGAAGGACAGTACTTTTACTATTTCGGATGACAAACTGATCTACGATAATATTGAGACCCGACACCGCAACATCAAATCATTTTGTGATTTATCCATTAAGATGGTTGATACCATAATGGTTTTGAGCGGACCTTTTCACACACGAACGCGAGACCTACGGTCGGGTGACGAGGATTTGGCTACAGGAACCATCACGCTTCAAAAGCAAAATCGACAGACTCAGACGAGGCTGATCAGTAAACTCGACAGTTTGAAATTGTCAAATACCCTTACATTCTCAAATCCTAAAGCAACAATTACAGAAAGCCCGGTATCAGCAGTATCCGAAAAACCAGCCCCTGCAGTGGCCCGGAATCCGGAGAAAGTTATTCCAAAAATTATCCCAGCCGCAGCCGAAGTTTCGTTACGTAAAACAGAAGTAATTCGTACGATCGATTTCAAATCCGACAGCCTTACATTGGTTTTATATGATAATGGCATTGTTGATGGAGACACAGTGAGTGTGGTGTTGAATAATGAAGTGATCATTCCAAAACAGGGCCTTTCTGATAGAGCCTTTCAAAAAGTCATAAAAATACCGCCCGGTTTGGGCGATTCACTGCAATTGGTAATATATGCAGAAAACCTCGGGTCCATCCCACCGAACTCCGGCTTGTTAATTATTGAAGATGGCTCCGACCGTAACGAGGTATCATTCGAAGGAGATCTGAAAAGAAGCTCCGCAGTGATTTTGAGAAGAAAGCACTAATGCTGCTTGGCAGCCCTGCCGCTCCGGTTAGATAATTCGCCGATCATTCGCTGCGGAGGCTATTTATGGGATTAGCGAGGGCCGCGCGGATGGACTGAATACTGACCGTCAACAGCGCAATGACGAGGGCGACGGCGCCGGCTACAAGGAAGATCCACCAGCTGATCTCCGTACGATAGGCAAATGTCTCCAGCCATTTGGACATGGCCCACCACGCGACGGGGAAAGCGATGAGTGCAGCGATCCCGACAAGCATCGTGAAGTCGCGGCTGAGGAGGCCAACGATACCACTGACGCTGGCGCCGAGGACCTTGCGGACCCCGATCTCCTTGGTGCGTTGTTCGGCAGCATAGGTAACGAGGCCGAAGAGACCCAGGCAGGCGATGAGGATGGCGAAGACGGCAAAGGTGATGAAGACCCGGCCGGTCTGCTGCTCGGCGTGATACAAATTATCAAAGTCATTATCCATGAAGGTGTAGCTGAAGGGCAGTCCTTGCTTAGCGGCATGGAACTTATTTTCCACCTGCCGGACGAGACCGAACACATCATTCGTGTGGAAGCGGATGGCCATGCTGCCCCAGTTAAACATGTTGACCATCATGACAAGGGGGTGTATCTTGTCATGCATGGAGTTATAGTTGAAATCTTTTACAACGCCGATGACATGAAAGGCGAGAGGCGTTAAGTGATTCAATTCACCGGGCTTGAGCTCATCCGCCCGATTGTAGAGGATCACGTTGAGCGGGTCTTTCGCGCCAAACATCGCTACGGCGGCTTCATTGAGGATGACGGCGGTGGAGTCGGTAGGAAATTGCGCGAGGTCGAAGTTGCGGCCTTTGACGATCTGCATGCCTAGGGTGGGAACATAATGGTCGTCGACACGGAGCGTGGTCATAAAGATCGCCTTCCTGACATCGAACGAGGCATCCTGGAACCAGCCTGGCTCACGGTACTGGGCGGCGCCTGCGGTGGGGACGTCGTCGGTGACGGTGGCGTCGGTGACCCCGGCAAGGGTGAGCAGGTTCTGGCGAAGATTGGCCATGCCATCCCGGCCGAGCGACCAGGTGTCATGGATGATGAGTACCTGATCCCGGTTAAAGCCGACTTCCTTATTTCGAATATAGTGCAACTGACGATAGATAACGAGGGTGCTGACGATGAGGCCAATGGAAATAAAAAATTGAAAGACCACCAGGCTGCTGCGAAGCCAGCTGCTCTTGAAGCCTGCGGCCATCTTTCCTTTCAATACATGAATTGGCTTGAAGGAGGAAAGGTAAAAGGCGGGGTAGCTACCTGCGAGACAGCCGACCAGCAACACCAGACCTACGAGGATAAGAAGGAACCGGCCGCTGAAAAGCATGTCGGGATGGAGCGATTTGCCCGCAAGTTGATTGAACATCGGTAGCAGCAAGACAGCGATGCCCAGCGCGAGGACGAGGGAGAAGAAGCTGAGCAGGATGGACTCGGTAAGGAACTGGATGATGAGGTGTCCTTTTGTCGAGCCCGAGACCTTGCGGATGCCCACTTCCTTGGCACGGTTAGCGCTGCGGGCGGTGCTGAGGTTCATGAAATTGACGCAGGCGATCAACAGGATGAGCACGGCGACGACGGAGAAGATGTATACGAACTGGATATTGCTGTTGGCTTCGAACTCATAAGACTTATTGGAATGGAGGTGTACGTCGGTGAGGGGGAAGGCCTGACACCCGACATGATTACCCGATTTCTTGAAGTCGGCCGCCGAACTGCCGACCAATTGCCGGAGGGCCGGGCCGATATGGAGGGTGACGACTGCATCTACATCCTTCTGGACCTCGGTTCGCGTAGTGCCCGGTTGGGCAAGGATATAGGTATAATAATTACTACTTAGCCAGTCGTTGTCGTCGGGGTCATTAAAGGTCCAGGATTCGCGGAGGGGGCGAATGAAGCTGAAATGGAACTGGGACTGTTCCGGCATATTACGGATGACGCCGGTAACTTTAAGGGGTGTATTATCGCTGCCGACCTCGAGGGTGCGGCCGACTACATCGGTGCTGTTGAAATAGCGGCGGGCGGCGCTTTCATCGATCACGATGGAGTGAGGGTTGTTGAGGGCGGTATTGGGATCGCCGGCGATCATGGGCAGAGTGAAGACCTTGAAGATCGTCGAGTCGGCAAAAGCGAAGCCGTGGTCAAGGACGAGGTCGTTGCCCTTCCTCACCAGCAGGTCGCCCGGATGCCTGAACCTGACCATCTGCTGGATCTTCGGATAGGAAGCGACGAGAGCGGGGCCGAAAAATTTGGTGGTGTTGGCGGCGGTGTACCGGGTGTTATTGATGTAGCTATCCTCATCGATCCGATAAATGCGGTCGGCGTTGACGTTGTAGCGGTCGTAACTGAGCTCATCGGTGACGTACAGGACGATCAGCAGACTGACGCCGAGGCCGGCAGCGAGGCCGATGATGTTGAGGGCGGTAAAGCCCTTGCTTTTCCTGAGGCTGCGGAAGGCAATCTTGAGATAGTTGCGGAACATGTGGGATGGTCGGTTTTATGACGAGTAAGGCGGCCAGATCATTGGGACGGTCCCAAAAGAGTGCCGGGTTCATAAAGTCTTGAAGACCATTCTTCTGTCAAGGCCTGCGAGAGACCATGCTGTTCGGTTTCGATACAGTGATCGTGCAGGAACGAGCATCGGCGGGTGTAGTAATTAACCATTTAAGGGACGGATACAGTTGGCGGAAAGCCGTGCTAAAAGTGACCTCATCTGATGAATTGCCGATTCGTTGGGCTTTGGAAATCGTTCCCGTTGGGAGCGTGCCTGGCGAATAAAGGCCTTCAAATCCATTGACTTGAAGGCCTTGTGTCCCGGATTGGATTCAAACCAATGACCGCCTGCTTAGAAGGCAGGTGCTCTATTCAGCTGAGCTACCGGGACGGCTAATTCGCCGGAAGGAGGCCGCAAAAATAAAAAAAATCCCCGTTGGCGCCAAACGTTGGTTTTATTTACCTTCGGCCCAATCAAAGCAGGCCACCCGCCACCCAACTATGGACGTCAAGATCGAAGAAAGCTGGAAAGAACTCCTCCGCCCCGAATTTGGCAAACCCTATTTCGGCCAGATCGCCACCCTGCTCAAAAACGAAAAGATGAGCAACCGAACGATCTATCCTCCCGGCGGCCTCATCTTCAACGCCTTCAACACCACCCCTTTCGATAAGGTCAAAATCGTCTTGCTGGGACAGGACCCCTACCATGGCGCCGGCCAGGCCCACGGCCTTAGCTTTTCCGTCCAGAAACCCGTCCCTCCTCCTCCATCCCTCGGCAACATCTTTAAAGAACTGCATCAGGACATCGGTATGCCCATACCCAACCATGGCGACCTTACCCACTGGGCCCAGCAGGGCGTTCTCCTGCTCAACGCTTCGCTCACTGTCCGCGCCAACGAACCCATGAGCCACGCCAAGATCGGCTGGGCCGAGTTCACCGATGCCGTGATCTCGAAGGTATCGGCCGGCAAAGAACACGTCGTATTTTTTCTTTGGGGCAAATTCGCTCAGGAAAAGCAGGTCCTGGTCGACGAGACCAAACACCTCGTCCTTAAAGCCGCCCACCCATCCCCTTTTAGTGCAGACAAGGGGTTCTTCGGGTGCCGCCATTTTTCCAAGGCCAATCAATGGCTCATGAAGCTGGGCATCGACCCTATCGACTGGGCGTTATAAATCCGGTCACGCACCTTAAATTGCAGGATGAATCCGCAAAAAGACACCCCTCCCTTTCTCTGGTTGATCTTCGGCCGCATCTGGGCCCTTTGGGTGATCGTGATCTTCGTCGTGACGATGCTGATCATCCTGATACCCTTCCTGCTTTTCAGCTATTATCGCCCCGAGCCAATAAAGACCAGGCGTTGGGCCGCCCTCGCGCGCATATGGATGGGCGTTTTCCTGCCCCTCGCCGGGTGCCCGCTCCGTGTCCGCGGCCGCGAAAAATTTGCGCCCGGCCAAACCTATATTGTCACCTGCAACCACAACGCACTCATCGACGTCCCCGTCTCCTACCCCGGCATCCCCGGCGGCAACAAGACCCTCGCCAAGATCGAGATGGCCAGGGTCCCCATCTTCGGCCTATTCTACCGCACCGGCAGCGTCCTCGTCGACCGGAAAAGTGAGACCAGTCGCAGGGACAGCGTCAATAAAATGCGGGATGCCCTGGAAATGGGCTTACACATGTGCCTCTATCCGGAAGGAACGCGAAACAAGACCGCCGAGCCGCTGAAAGCCTTCCATGACGGCACCTTTCGTCTCGCCCTTATGACCGGCCACCCCATCATCCCGGCCCTCATCTTCAATACCCGCAAGATCATGCCGCCCAACCAGACGTTTTACGTCCGGCCCTGCCGCCTGCACATGCATTTCCTCGACCCCGTGGTCCCACAACCCGGCGAAACCATCGAAAGCCTCAAACAACGCGTCTTCGATCTGATGTGGAATTATTATCTGGGGGGTCCAAACGCCGCCCGGTGATCCGGCGTGAGCCGCCGCGTCCCCTATTGATCATAGAAATACTTGGTCCTGTTGATACGAAGATCCTCCAGTATCCCCGCCTTGGGACTGATGGTAATATTGAAGTAGTGGCTATACCCCACCGGCGTAACGTTGATGGACATCTGCCAGCAGTGCAGGTCCCGTGATATACTCATCGTCAGCGACTGCATCTCCAGGGCATGAAGGTCATAATACCCGCTCAATCCCACCTTCCATTTCTCCGTGAGGTTGAAATCGCCGCTCCAGTTAAGACTCGAGGTGATCGTCGTCGCGAAGCCCGAATAATCCGGCTTCTCCGCATTGGTAAAGTTAACCGACAACGAAAGGTTCAATGACCAGGGAATATTGAAGTCCGCAAACTGCGCAGGGTTGTTCCGGGCATAGTTGAGCTGCGCCTGCTGTTCCTCCATCGTCATCGGTATCTGGTTCTGATCGGCCGCCGCCGCCTGTTTCTGCTGGTCCAGCTTGGGGTCCTTGGGCTTGCTCTTGAAATTGGTCGAGATAGCCAGGTTGCCGCTCGTGATCCGTCCCAGCGAGAATTTCTTGGCAGTCCAGGCGTATTTGTTGATATTGAAACCCAGCGAATCGTTCTGGTAAGGATTGAGCGTAGCCCCCCCCGTAATATTGATGCTTTTGAACAGCGTACTTCGGAAATAGAAGGTGATAGGCGACAACTTGAATGAATCCGCCAGGTAGTTATAGCTTCCGTTAAAGCCAAACCCGTCGATGATCGTCGTCTTCTTGACCCCGGTGCTGGAAGTGTCGGACTTATCCCGCGTTTTGATCTCGATATGGTTGTCCAGTCCAAAGCTGAGACCGCCGAAGGTCCCCTCGCCAAAAGCGCCATAGGTAGACCCGTCGTAATAGGACACCCGCTGACTATGCGGGATCTTGGGCACCCCCAGCGCCGTATCATATGGCGTCCTCAGGTTATAATACTGGTTCGAGTTCATGTCCGGCGCATAGCTCAGGCTGATAGTAGGTCGCACCACATGCCGTATCCCCAGCAGGCTGCTGCCCTTCCCGAAACCCTGAAAGGTTCCGAATATAGCGGTGCTCAGGCTCAGGCTGAAGCTCATGTTGTTGGCATAATAGAGGCCTTTCTCGATGCCGGTGGTATCGACCTTATTTCGGATAGGGTCATACGCCCGGTACAGCTTCCGCGAGTAGACGCGGTTCTGCAGGCTGATGCCCGGAGCCACCTGAACCGGCCCCTTGATAGGAAGTGCCAGGGTCAGCGGGATGCTGTTCTGCATGCCCCACTGGAACGTATCCACCACTTTCTTGAACGTAAAGGTCGAGTCATAAAAGCTCGCAGCCCCGGCGACAGTGGTGCTGAGGCCGACCCCGAACTTCTCATACCATTTAGGCGTTCCCACAAACGTCGTCTTGGCAAACGGGTAGATGGTCGGCGCCGTAAATGCGATATTGGGCAGGCTTACGTTCACGATGCCGCTCTCGTTGTTCTGGTTGTGGTTGGCGCTCACCGTCAGGTTGTATTTCTGGTTCCAGGTATGGCTATAGGTGATGGACGAGCTCAGCTGGTTCTGATAGTTGGCCGTAGGGTTATTTAACAGGTACTGGTTGTATTTGGTGGACGCCACATTCACGTTAGCGGAGAAATTGGTCCCCGGCCGGGCCTTCTGGTCCATCTGGTGGCTCCAGTTGAAGCTAAAGGTCTTGGACGTTGTATAAGCATCCGAACCGGCCGTCGCCAGCAGTTTGGTGTTCTGCAAGGCAAAGTTGACATTCCCGCTATACCGGTATCTGACCCTGTAGGTCGGCGTCAAATAAAGGTTCCATCCCCCATAGGAGTAGAGGTTGACCCGAGTGGTAATATCGAAATTATCGTTGATGACCTTGTAATAACCCAATCCTTCCAGACCCAGACCGGCCTGGTCGTTTGCCGTGAACTGCGGTGGCAGCAATCCCGAATGCCGCCCCTGCTGCAACGGGAAAAAACCAAAAGGG
>JAICXX010000180.1 GCA_025934485.1 Chitinophagaceae bacterium | reverse complement strand
GCCGAACAGCGCGCCAAGGAGATCGGTATCCGAAAAGTACTGGGCGCCTCGGTTTATAGCATATGGCAGTTACTCACAAAGGATTTTGTGCTGATCGTTCTCCTTGCCGCGTTCATTGCCATCCCCATTGCCTATTACTTCGCGCATAGCTGGCTTGCCGGTTACGAGTATAGAACCGAGCTCTCCTGGTGGATCTTCCTGGCGACGGGCATCGTTGTGCTGCTGATCACACTGTTGACCGTGAGTACCCACGTGATCAAAGCTGCGACAGCCGACCCGGCGAAAAGGCTGAGGGCAGAGTAGACGGTCAAAAGGTGTATCCCGGATGATTGCGCTCGTATCCTTGTTTTATCGCCTGCTGATAGAACGCGGGACCGTTCAGGAGTGACTTGAAGACATCCAGCTGGTTCATCCCCGATTGCATCTGGCCCACCCAATTGCTAAGGCAAGCCGGGTCCGGCGCGCGATTCAGTACCGTGTTATACAGGTAAGTAACATAGTCGGCTTGATATTCCGTACCCGCCAGAATACCCTGTGCTACCTGCCAGGCAGCGATAGAGCCTGACTCGAGGCCAGGTAGCCAATGGGCCATCTCATCGGACGTGGGCTGGCGGTTCAGCAGTACGGAATAAGCCCTGGTGATCAACCCGGCGTCTGTGCCACCCGCCACCTGCAGGAATTCGGCGCCGTCTATGAAAGATTCTATCACACTCTCCCGCGATGCGCCGTTGACTAGCTGTTGTGACCAGTAGCTTTCTCCACTGGGGTCGGCCGCTCTACCCAGGAGCAGCTGAAACTGCTGGTCGACCCAGCGCGTATAATTCTCTTGCGGCAGAATGATATTGAAAGCTTCGGGTATACTGCGGTTGGTGGTTAGCCAGTTCGTCCAGAACTCCAATCCGCCCGGGTCCGGCTGCCGGAAATCACAATATACAAATGTTGCATATGCGAAGTCATACCAGCCAAAATCCGTCTCCTCGATCTTGAATTTGTATTCTTGAAACACCGGCTTTTTGCAGGCGTAATCAGGAGTATAACCCCCGTTCCATTTGATAAGTCCCAACGTCGCTTCATTATGTCCGGCTATAGTGGGTTTTCCATCTTCATTCAAAAGCTCATAGAAAAAAATGGCTTTTACATTTCGCTGATCGCAGGCCTCAAATTCATTATCGATCGCGCTTGTCTCGGTATTACCAGGCTTGTCGGTCGCAGTGACATAATTGTTTATTTCCGTTAGCCAGATGTCCTTGCCATAGTTGCTCAGGGAGCCCAGGTCGGTGGACAAGGCCGACTCGCCGTCATAATTATCATACCCGATGATATCATACGATACCTGATGGTTAGCCAGATAGCCGAAAAATTGCGGTTTACCACCGGAATTGATGATGATCTTGGCCTGGGGATCTGCCGCCCTGACCGCTGCGATCATTCCTTTGAAATAGTTACAAATGACGGTTTGCAAGGTGCCATTACCGGCAGTAGGATCCGTCCAGATATTCCACCCGTATTGGAGGTCCTCTTCGTTAGCCACTTCATAATAGTGCTGAGGGAAATTGCCACCATACATATTCATGAAAGACTGCGCCGCAGCCATACCGTCCGCGTACGCATTGGCAGGGGTAAGTGTTAAAATATGGGCTTTATCCCAGATGATAATCGGCAGGATATTGACACCGCTATCCGCGGCAGCGGCAAAAAGAGCCGTCGCAGCAGACGCATAAGGAGAAGCGGTAAACATCCCGCTGCTGTCCGGGTTCGGGTTAAAGTCCACCCGGTACCAGGGGGCCTGTAGCTCCTTGAGAAGCCCCATCTGCCAACGGACATTACTGATATCATACACCCCTCCATACAGTGGATGACCGTTGACACCCCAGGTAAAAGGCTGGGCCACCCGCATAGGGAGATTAAACGTATAAGTCGCGGGTGAACTGCTCGCGGCCGTCGCCGCCTTGGCCGAAGTTTTTGCTTGCACATTTGTTGCAGGGAGATTCTTTACACAGCCGGAACAAAAAAGAAGAGATACGGCTATCGCCCATAGGAGGAAAGGTTTGATGCTCATAGCATAGGTTTGTCCTGCATGATAAGCATTTCCGGTCAGCCGCCCAACATCAACTTCCCCAGATAAGTGGTAACTGGTGTTTTTCGCCGGAGGGTAATGTCACGATGATATAATAGACTCCCGAACACATCAATGGCGCGCGCCAGATGGTAATGCGGCCCGATCCATCCGCGATCACGTCTTGCCGGTAGACCAGGGACCCGCCCGAATTGTACATCTCGATGCCGATGTTGTCGCCGGTATTCAGGCCGTTATAAACCACGGTCACCTCGTTATGAGCAGGATTGGGAAATATCTGCAGATAGGCCTTCGCGCTAAGATCTATCGCCACGGAGACGATGGGGGAATAGCCCGTTCCACCGGTGGCATCGATCTCCTGCAGACGGTAATAGTTGACGCCGGCGAGCGGCTTGTCATCGTCGAACGAGTAGTGCCGGGTGACGCTGGAATTCCCATTTCCCGGAACGGTGCCGATGGGGTTAAAGTGGATGCTGTCGCGACTCCGCTGAACAATGAAGGAGGCGATATCGTTCTCATTGGTGGTAGTCCACTGCAGGTGCACGATCGAGTCCTCCCGGTTAGCAGTAAACGACCCATACACCGCAGGAAGCGAAGCCAGGAGCCCATAGACATTCACCGTACCGGAAAAGGTCGCGAGGTATACTTTTCCATTCGTCACCATCGGCGGCACAAATTTGGCAAAGCTGCCGACGGAATCGCGAAATGCCACCTGGCCGGAGTTATAGATCTCGGCAAGGGTACTGGCATCATAGGCGGTAAGGGTCCCACCCGCCCTCGAAAGACTGTCCGGCGCCAGGGTAAAGCTGGCCCAAAGGATGCCGGTGCCTGCGGCATTGCCATTGGCGGAGAGACTCAGGATGCCGTTCATCAGCGGAGGCTGTTCGGATGCCGGCCCCCGGGCGCATGGTGTCGGGTTGATCCGCTGGTTTGCAATGTCGACGCGGTAAGCCTTCAGGACATCACTTGAAGACCACCAATAGGTGAGGGCGGTATTGGGGTTGCCGGCGCTGTCCGCCCAGAATACCGGCGTGCCCATGAGCTGACCGGGAAAGGCTTCGATCTCCTGCAGAACCTGGTCGGCGGAGTTGTCGGTACCCGGGGTATACCCACCCATGCTATCGGCGTCCAAAAGATACAGGAGCCCCTCTTTGCCCGCACTAACGATCAGATGGGAATTAGGGATGAGCAATGCTCCGGCACTCCCCAGGTCGTCGTCGCTCGAGTCGAGGAATTGTTTGGAGAACGGGGTAAAATAGTCGATGAGTTTAAGTGTACCATGCGGCAGATCGGGCGCCAGCTTTAGGAACGACTCGCCATAGTCCCGGGCACCATACTCCCCCGTCCCGGTGATCACATAGAGATTACCCGCCGAATCCACCGAAGGTCCGGCGCCGGCCATCCAGGTGCCATCGTACCCGCCGTTTGGATTCAGATTAAACAGTATGGATTGCTTGTGGATATTGCCGGCGTCGTAACCAAAAAACCACCCGTTATAAGGTGGTGTATCGCCATAGCCGGCATAAAGGACATATACTATGCCGTTGAGCAGCAGCAGGGCGCAGCGCTGATTCTGTGTATGGCTCGCAAAGCTTACGGTCGATCCGCCACTTCCCGAGCCGGGAACGGTGGCCGCTATAAGTTGGGAGCCGCCGAATTTGGGTTGGCCGGTGCTGAGGTCTAAGGCATGAATACTGTCCGTTATCGTGGCGCCATTTTGTGATTTAGAGACGAAATAGATGGTGTTGGTGGATTTGTCGATTGCCGGGGTGCTCATGATGCCGATCTCGACGAGCACATCCGGGTATCCGGGAAAGCCTATCTGTGGATTGGGAAGGGGGACGGAATGCCCGAAGCTTTGCACCCAATAAGGGCTGTTCGCCAGACCCGGATCGTCGGCATCGAAGGCATAGATATCGTTGTGCATATCCGCGATGTAGACGACATTTCTGATCCCCACTCCTGGTATCGTAACGCCGGAGACATACAGCGGCTGTGCATATACCTGTCCGCTCACCGGATACGCCCAGAGCTTTCCGAATTGGCGGGCGTTGACATTTGTTGTATTGAGGGTTGTCTCAGTGAGGTTGGCGCCCGTGAGCCGGAGATCATAGCGGTTCATCAGCACGTCGGTTTGAGACCGGACCGGCAGGCATAAACAGCAAAAAGCCATAACAAAGAGGTAGGTGTACACGCAGCGCATACATCGGTGCTGCAAATCGAGTGCCTAGCCCGCGTTGAGCAAGGTCACCATCAGCTGGTTCGGGCATCTATCTCCATGGGACGTCCCGCGAGGCCGTCGGCATGCAGCGAGTTGATCGAATCGGCCGGGCTTTTTCGGCCGCCCGCGATGTCTCATTTGCCTTGTCTTGTGCCAGCCACGCCGAAGCGGGGTCAAAAAGTTCTTTTTTGGATAATAGCCATCAATTCATCGCGAAATTAATCGCTGATAGGAATTTGCTTTTCGCCGATGTAGACAAAACCACCCTGTATCTTACTCAGCTGCCTGATATTGACGATAAAAGAATGATGCACCCCGATAAAAGGCGGCTTCAGCTGGGCTTCGATATCCTTTAGCCGCCGATAGGTGGGGATCTCGAATTTGGCGGTGACGATCTTCACATACTCCTTTTGGCTTTCAAAATAAAAGATCTCGGCAAGCAGGACCTTGCGTAGCTCGGTGCCTGTTTTCGCGAAGAAATACCCCTCCTCATCCTCCGCATCTTTTCGCCCCACCGGCAACAGGTTTTGAAAATGGCTCTCGATCTTTTTCGTCGAAGCGATAAACCGCTTCAGCGTAATGGGTTTCAGCAGGTAATCGATGGTATTGAAGGTATAGCTCTCTGCCGCATGCTCCTTGTAGGCCGTAGTAAAGACCATCGCCGTGCCGGCCGACAACAAACCAGCCAGCTCCATCCCGTTAAGCAGGGGCATTTCAATATCCAAAAAGACGAGGTCGACATCGCTTGTCTTCAGGAAGGCGATGGCATCCAGGGCATTCAGACATTTTGCCAGCAATTGCCACCCTGTGGTCTGGCCGATGAGCACTTCCAGCAGGTTCACCGCGTTGGGTTCATCATCCACTATGATACAACGCAAATTCATGCCAGGGGTATTTTGAGGAATGCCGTAAAATATCGACCGTCGTCCCCAGTTTCCAGCTCGAAGTCTGTCCCGTACAACAGGGACAACCGCTGTCTGAGGTTCTTTAGTCCGAGCCCCAGGGTTTGGTCTTACCCGGATGGCGGTTGATGCTATTCCGGGTTTCAAATATAAGATAGCCTTCCTGTTCGGCAATCCTGAGGCAGGGGTAGGTAGCTTTATTTTGTTGTCATCATGAAACTACTTGGTTATGTCAGTATTCTGCTTTGGTCCGCGGGGCCGCGCGTGTGGGCGCAACGCCGGTCCGGGATTCGCTTGGCAGGAATTCGCCCGCCCGGGATTCGACTTTTCTGAACAGCGTACACGTCTTCAAAGCCGCGGAGGTGGTGGGTAAAGTCCAAAAGCTCAATGCATCGAGCCGCCTTTGTCCAGGGGATTGGGTTTCATATTTTGGACGGCTCCCTGCGCGGTAGTCTTCAGCTTGTCCAGATCTATCTTTTCCCTGAATGCCTGCCGGAACGCATCGTCAGGTCCTTTCATCAGAATGATCAGCGAGCCGTCCTCGCGTGCATAGGGGTTTGCGATGCTGTCCACGAACGGGACCGATTGGAAATCTTTGATGAATTTGTTCTGCATCTCGTGCGTGTCATCCGTGACAAGGAGGAGTACCTCGAACCGATCGTAGTCCGTCGGCATCCAGTAGAGGAAACTGGCATTGTCGCTGTAGGCCGGTGGCAGGTGATACTTCGGACCAAAATAGTTCACGGCCCCCGCTTCACCGTAATTGTCGCAGAAGATCAGGGTGTGAGCCTTCTCCGTGCTATCCAGAGAAGCGTATGCTTTAGCCACCTTCGCGGTCATCGCCTCCCAGGACAGCATATCCGCGAAGTCCTGGGGCAAGGAATGGTCCCGGAGATCCTCCCAGCGGAGGAAGCCCGCTTTACGGGCCAAAGGGTGATGGACATAGTATTCGGCCAGGGGGGCCGGGGCCTTGAACGGAAGAAGAAGGGGGACCAGACGGATGCCAATGAAGAGGCTAAACGCCATCATTCCTAATTTCCACCATTTGTTTGCCCAAGCCTCCAGCCGGGGAGCGCCCAATGCGAACAGGACCGGGTAGATACCCTGTGAGTAATAGCTTTTCCCGTGGCCGATCATCAGGAGGGCGAGTGTGACGACGAACGCCCAGGCAATGAACCGGTATTGCTTCATGCGGGCGGCCCAGACGATGCCCGTCACCCAGGTAAAGATAGTGGCGACATTATACAGGATCTGGTCGGTGAGGAAAGTCCAGGGACTCAGGTATTGAAGCTGGTTATCTTCGAGAGTCTTCATGTGGTAGACCACCGGGAAGCCGTGGCCGGCCTCCCACAGCAGGTTCGGCAGGAAAAGCAGGAAGCCCAGGCCGAAGGCATAATAAAAATGGCGGTTGGTGAGTATCTTTTTGTCCCAGGCGAGGAGGAGGCCGGCCAGCAGACCGGCGGCATAGAAGGCCATGGTGTACTTGGCAAGCATGCCGAGGCCGAAGCTGATGCCTGCAATGTAGAGGTGAATGGACTTTTCCGAGTGTTTAAACCGGATCAGCCCATAGGCCATCGCTGTCCAAAAGAATATGTCGAGGAAGTTCGGCTGGAAGAGAAACTGCATCCTAAGCCACACGCCGGTCACGAAGGGCATCCAGGCCAGCACCAGGGCAAACCAACGGCCGCCAAAGTGGAGCACCAGCCGGCCTACGAGAATGTAGGTTAGCGCGCCGAACAGCGAAGGCCATATTTTGATCGCCCACATCGCGCCGCCAAGCAGGTTCGTCAGCCAGGCGCAGACCGAGAGCAAAGGCGGCGCCTCCATATAGCCCCAGGCCATATGCCTCGCCTCTGCCAGATAGAGAAGCTCGTCCCGGTGAGGCCCCCAGACAGGGTTTTGCAGGAAAAAGGGTAAGATGAGCTTGAGCAGTGCGAGGAGATAGAGGAGGCGAGTGGGTTTCATAGGGAAAAGGTAGAAAGACCCGGGTAGATTCCCGGGAAATTTTGACCACAGGCCAAAAATTGGTGTCCTAAGGGACAACAGCCGTCCGATCCTGAAAAATGCTATCTTGGAGGACCTATAACTTCTAATCCATGAAAATTTGTCTTTTTATTGTTTGCCTTGTGGGTAGTATGACCCAGCACGTTCTTGCCCAGAAGAACATTCCCAACTTCGACCATACCTTACTGCTTGAATCGATATCCGATACAACAGCAAATGTAAGTCTTGCCGATTTCGATGGCGATGGTCATCTCGATATCCTGCTGGTAAAGGGTAGGCATTGGCCTATCATTGACCGGGTTCTGCTTGGTGATGGGCGTGGCGGCATCCGCAAGGCTTATGATCTGGGAACGATAGCAGACCGCTCGTATACCGGCGGCGTGGCTGATTTCAACGGGGATGGCTTCCCCGATATTGCCGTGAGCAATGACAACCCAGACCGGAAGCTGGTTTATTTCAATGATGGAAAGGGCAAATTTACCGTTGGGTCCGAATTTGGGCGTCCCGAATGGCCGACACGAAATTTAGCCGTCGCTGATATCAATGGCGACGGGTTCCCGGATCTGATCCTGGCGAACAGAGGTGATTTGGGAAATACCTCCAACTATATCTGCCTGAACAATGGAAAAGGGCAGTTCGATTCCACGTGTATCGCATTTGCGCCCTACCCGGCCACAACTATCTATCCGGTGGACATCAATAAAGATGGTTTTATCGATCTTGTCGTACCACATCGCGACGGCGGTCAAAGTTATGTATACCTTGGCAGCGCCGACAGGACTTACACTGATGCGCATCGCATCCCATTTGGGCCATCGAACGCGACGATCCGGATGGCGGCGGCAGCAGATCTCAACGGCGATGGTTTAATGGACATCGTAACGATAGACGAACACAAAGGAGTAGATCTCTATCTTGGACAAAAGAATCACACCTTTTCCGCGGGTATCTCCCTGGCCGATTCAACCATCGTCCCCTATGCACTGACAATAGCCGATCTCAATAACGACAAAAAAATGGATATCATCGTAGGCCACATAGAAGCCCCGTCGACCGTGTTCTTTAACGACGGTAAGGGCCACTTCAAATCCATTTCTTTTGGTGACACCACCGGCACCGTGTATGGCTTTGCCGTGGGTGATTTCAATGAAGATGGAATTCCCGACATTGCTGCCGCCCGTTCCGAGGGGCCCAATGTTCTATACTTCGGCAGCAACAACTCAACCACGGAGTATTTTGGTCAGGACCCGCCGGGAGAAACACCGGAGATCTTTGCGCCCGGGTTTATTTCCAAGCCGGACAGGTATGAATTGATGACGGCTTATGCGCCCGACGGCAAGGAGTTCTGCTTTACGATCACCAATGAACATTGGTCGCATTTCGAGATCTGGCATACCCTATTTGACGGCGGGAAATGGACCGAGCCGCAAAAGATGCCCTTTGCAAATTCCATGGAATGTTTTGGCCCGGCCTTTTCACCCGACAATACCGGGATGTTCTTCTCCTCCGGCAATTGGGTGACGCACCCTGCTACTATTTGGTATAGCGCCCGTCTCGGGGATGGTTGGGATGATCCGGTGAGAAGCGATTCGATAGTGAATGCGGGAACGGATCAATGGCAATCTTCGATAGCCAAAGATGGAACCCTGGTTTTCGCTGCCAGGCGAGCGGACGGAAAAGGGGGATACGATCTGTATTTGTCCGAGCCGGTGCCTCATCACTATAATAAAGTCTCGAATCTTGTCGAGCTCAATAGCCCGGTGGATGAATATTCGGCATTTATTGCCCCGGATAAAAGCTATATCATCTTCAGCTCGCAACGATCCGGTGGTTATGGATGGGATGATCTTTATATCTCTTTTCGAAAATTACATGGGTGGACGGAACCGATCAATCTGGGGCCAGCTATCAATACCGTGAACGCGGAATTCTCTCCGCAGGTAACGCCGGATGGTCATTTCCTGATCTACTCGAAATGGGATGTAAAGAACAAATGGTCGGATATCTATTGGGTGCGTATCGACAAGACCATCGATAGGCTGAAGGTATTGAGCACAAATGCGGCGATAGCCCAGCCTCCTATCCGCGACCCGCATACGCCTGGTTATGTATCGGCTAAGGAACTGCCGGATGGCACGGGTCCTTCGCCCGGCTCGAACGGGAACTTTATTATCGGCCCCACCCATGATCCGGCGCCGGAGGCTTCGGTACAGGCTAACGTACCGCAGGGAACCGTATACCACTTTACCATGGAGTCGAAGGACAGCAAAATCTATCCCGGCATCGCGCGGGAGCCCAATACCTTTGGCGTGCCGGATCCGGCAGACCCGGCGAAGCTAGTCGTCACTACGAGTCATCCGGCTCCTTATACCCGCCAGGTGGCCGTGTATGTCCCTAAGCAATATGTCGCCGGCACCGCCGCGCCTTTTATCGTCGGCGCCGACGGACCGGACAATTTGCTTTTTACGGTATTGGACAACCTGATCGCCGAAGGCAAAGTTCCGCCGATGATCGCCATCTCGATAGGCAATGGCAGCGGTGATGCCCAGGGCAGCGAACGAGGTCTGGAATACGATGCGATGAATGGTGTCTATGCAGAATTTGTAGAAACGGAAGTGCTGCCACTTGTAGAAAGCACGTGCCACGTAAAACTGACCAAAGACCCCGCGGGACGTGCTACCATGGGCGGCAGTTCGGGCGGATCCTGTGCGCTGATCATGGCGTGGTATCACCCGGAACTATATCACCGGGTGCTCACCTATTCCGGCACTTATATCAATCAGCAATGGCCTTTCGATCCGAAGACGCCGCATGGGGCCTGGGAATTTCATGAGCACCTGATCCCGGAAAGCCCGGTAAAACCATTGCGGATATGGATGGAGGTGGGGGACCAGGACCTTTATAATCCAAACGTCATGCGCGACGGAATGCACGATTGGGTCGTGGCAAATGAAAATATGGCGCGCGTGCTCGCCGCTAAAGGCTATCCGTATCAGTTTGTCTTTGCCCGCAACGCCCGGCATGTCGATCGAAATGTAAGAAAGCAAACACTTCCCGAAGCGTTGGAGTGGCTTTGGAAGGATTATCGGCCGGTTGCGCGATGACCCGGGTTGCCAGGAACCAAGGCCTCACAAGGTGATCGACAATGAACGGGTAAGGGTTCTGGATCCACCGTCTGTGGAATGAGGACATGGTAGAATTATTCCCACCGGTTCAGCGTTGAACATCGCCAACAAGAACGTTATGTCGGATCGGCAATTTGCAATGCTATGGCTGAAATAGGTGGCCGGCGCGCTAATGATAGCGGGGATAAGGATCGAAAAATGAAAAGGCGTGCATGGCGGGTAGGGGGATAACCCGCAGTGAATCTCCCAGTTCCATGACCTTCGTGTGCTCCGGCGAGAAAAGCGGCCAGTGGGGCAAACCGGGCCCGTTAGGATCGCCTTTGGTGGCGAAGTTGACCCAGTAGTCGTTCATGTAGCGGCTTAGCGTGGCATCCCAACGAGTCCAGGGCCGGTTAACCCTATCGAGGTTGCGAAGTGCGTAGATGATCTCTGCCGAATGGTAGGCATTGGCGGCCCCGGGCGGCACCCGGTCGAAGTAATACATAAAGGCTTTTGTTTTTCCCCCCGCGCTTTCCTCTTTTGCCCAGGTGTAATGCTCCCATCCGAATAACAGGTCTCTGGCAAATGCCGACGACTCCTCTTCGATCCTGCCGGGATAAAGGGCCAGAAAATCTTTTGCCCGATCGCCATAATTCCTTTGGGCGAAATCGACAAATGCCGCGTGATCGACGAAATCTTCATCCTTAAAATTATCTCCTTCGTTATAGCCCGTGAGCAGGTCCACCTTGCTGATCTTTCCTTGACGGTAAAGCACGTCCACGTTGTCAGGCAGCACATACCCATCTACGGCAGGCAGACGCCGGACCGTGCCCGTGAGATCGGACACCGGCAAGGCTCGCATGGCTTCCAGGGTAAGAGCGCGTTTATCACGCATGACCTGCTCGCCTTCCGCTTCGGCTTCAGCCAGGGTACGGTTCCTGAGCGGTCGGAAGAAGGCGCCACTTTCCGCAATGGCGCGGTGGAAAAGACCCTTGGCGAGGGGAGAAGCGATGAGCGTATTGACGCTGCAGGAACCGGCGGATTCTCCCTGGATGGTGACATTCGCCGTATCTCCCCCAAAGGCCGCAATGTTCCGCCGAACCCACTGCAAGGCAGCGATTTGATCCAGGATGCCGTAATTGCCGGAGACATGATAGGGGGATTCGCGGGATAAAGCCGGGTGGGCCAGGAAGCCCAGCAAACCAACACGATAGTTGAAGCTGACGAAGACGATCCCTTTGCGGGCCATGGCTTCGCCGTCATCATAGACGCTGGAGCCGTCGGTGAAGCCGCCTCCATAGATCCAAACGATAACAGGCCTTTTCTCCGACGGCTGCCGGGCGCCGGTCCATACATTCAGATAGAGACAGTCTTCGCTGTACTCGCCGGGCCGGCCGCG
>JAICXX010000052.1 GCA_025934485.1 Chitinophagaceae bacterium | reverse complement strand
TACCTAACCCCCTTTTGGGCGCGCAAAGTTACGCAAAAACGGCGGCATTTCCTAGACAACTTGGTGTCGGTAGGTAGAAATAACGCAAAAAACACATCGGAAAGCTCTATTTTTATGCCAAACCTAAAATCCCATGCGTAAACGGCGCCGTTATTGGTGGTTGTTCATTCCTTTACTTCTCATCGTTCTCTTTTTAGCAGGGCCTAAACCCTCTACCCCCGTTTATTCCGCCGACATGCCGGTAGTGCCCGCCGCTCCCGACAGCCTGGAACGCTATATCCGGATCATGGAGTCCTGGCATCATTTGAAACCCGACAACGAAGCACGTATTGTATGGGCCGACAGCTCCAAGAGAAAAACGCGCTATGCCATCGTGTATCTGCATGGATTTTCTGCCTCTCAGGGTGAAGGTGATCCGGTGCACCGGTATATCGCCGCGCGGTATGGCTGTAATCTTTATCTGTCACGGCTGGCCGAACATGGGATCGATACCACGGAGGCGATGGCGGGCCTCACGGCCGACGAATACTGGGAGTCCGCGAAGCTGGCGCTGGCCATCGGGCGGCAGCTTGGCGACAGCGTGATCCTGATGGGTACGTCCACGGGTGGTACGCAAGCCCTTCAGTTGGCTGCGGCCTTTCCTAATCAGGTGGCGGCGTTGGTATTGATGTCTCCGAATATTGCCATCAATGACCCGAATGCCTGGGTCACCAATCAGCATTGGGGATTGCAGCTGGCGCATCTGATCACGCACTCCGACTATGTCATCAGCAAAGACGATTATGGCCCTTTGTACCGGCAATACTGGTATACCAAGTACCGTACCGAAGCCGTGGTGGCGCTGCAGGAGATGCTGTCCACGACGATGAACAAGAGCACATTCGAAAAGGTTACGCAGCCCGTGGGACTCTTTTACTATTATAAGGACAAGGTGCACCAGGACAGTACGGTGAAGGTCTCCGCCGAACTGGAGATGTTCGATGAGCTGGGCACGCCGATGGCGCTCAAATACAAGGAGGCGATCCCCGAAGCGGGTACGCATGTGATCGGGTCCTCTATCCGGAGTCATGACGTGCCGGGGGTGGAAAAAGGGATCGTTCATTTTCTTTCGGATGTGGCACATCTGCCGCCGGCGCCTCTCCCGGAAGCCCATCCTTCCCGGGGCCGGCTCCCCGAAACCGGGGATTCTGCAAGGGCTGTTATTCGTTAATTGGGCAGGATGGCCCTGGCGGGAAATTTATGCATCCTGCCCAAAATCTAATGTCTGTCCTGGCGGACACGCCGACTACGTCGGCTTATGGGAAATTTCATGGATATTTGCGCCGCCGGTATGCGGCGTGGATATACTATGTCAAGAAAAATCATCTATCTCATCAACCCCATTAGTGGTACGCGTGGTAAGCGTTCGCTGAAGGAGATGATCCGGCAGAAGACTCAGGAGCAGGGAATCGATTTCAGCATACTTCCGACCAGCGCGGAGGGCGACTATAGTCATCTTGCTTCACTGATTCGCGCGGAAGGCGTCACCGATATCGTGATCTGTGGCGGCGATGGCACAGTGAGCGCGGTGATGGCGGCGCTAAGAGGCTCTTCCGTCCGGCTGGGGGTGATCCCCATGGGCTCGGGTAACGGACTGGCATTCGCAGCGGGCATTCCCAGGGACCCGGCGCGGGCAATGGATATTGTCTTCGCCGGCAAGGCTGCGCCGATCGACGGAGTATTGATCAATGACGAATTCTCGTGTATGCTTGCCGGTATCGGTATGGACGGGAAGGTGGCGCATGAATTTGCGGGGCAGCGGCGGCGGGGATTGCAGACCTATATCCGTATCACGATGCGGAATTTCTTTAGCGCGCGGCCCTATCCTTTTCGGCTTTGCGTGCCGGGGTCGCGGGAACTGGACGTGGATGCTTTTTTTATCAGCATCGCCAACGGCAATCAGTTCGGCAACAATTTTACCATCGCTCCCAGGGCCAGTCTGCACGACGGGCTGCTCGACATCGTGATCGCAAAAAAAACGGGGCGGCTGAATTTCTTATGGTCGGTGGTGCGCCAGGTCTTGGGCGGTTATCCGGTACAGCCGGCGCCGGCCGGCACCGGCAAGGGCGCTATCCTGTATTTCCAGACGCCATCGCTGGTGATCGAGAATCCGGCGGAGGCGCCACTGCATATCGATGGTGATCCGAAGACGTCCGCACGGACATTTCGTATCGAGGTAGTACCGGATGCGATCCGGTTGATACAGCCGTAACGGCGGGTGGCCTTTTCCGCCGGGGCGAGACTATTTCGCGAGTATCTTAAATTGCTGAAAGGCCTGCTTGTTAAAGGAGTTGTCCAGCGATCCCCTGATGTTCAGCTTTTCCTCCCTGGTGAGATGGAAATTCAAGGCGGCGCCGGCGTCCTCGGTTGTCGGCACATACTGAAAGATCAGTTTCCGGAAGGGGAAACCCAGCGCATTCTGCGCCATGCCCAGCAGGTCGTCCTGGCTGTATTCTTGCATCTTATACCAATTGTCCTCTAACAACAGCACGGGTTTGGTTACGATCTCGGTGATCTCATCGGATTCATACGGCTCATCCCAGCCGCCCGTCTTGCGGTCGCGCATCTGGAGCAGGACCACGCCGCCGGTGTTCTCCTGCAGCCAGTCGCGAAAGACGTTGAGAAAACGGATCGCGTTGAGCTCACCGAAATTATCGCGATAGCCGGCGTCCATGACGTCGATCACGGGACGCGTAGGAAGCCATACATTGGGCAGCACATAGGGGAAGGTGGCATTCATCCGCAAGGCCGTGAGAAATCGGAGATTCATAGGAGCCTGTTTGGCGAACATGGCGCCGAAATCGACGGCGTCGGGGTCTATGGAAGGGATCTTCGTGCTGTCGAAACGGGGGCGCATCAGAAAACTCACGGGCTGGGTGCTGATCACCAGGGCGCGGCTATCCCGGGTGATCACGGGGTTGAACAGCATAAGCGGCATCCTGGCTGCGGCTTCGTCGGGCGCCAGGTCCTTCAGCTGCTGGTTGAGGATGCCATGGGTATTCTGGTTGAGCTCTTGTTCGAAGGCGTAACCCCGGTCTTTGACATATTGCTGATCGCCTACCTCGAATTTTTGCGCGGGCGAGGCCAGGTCGCGCGCCACAAAGGAAGAGAAGAGCGTATTGAGGAGGTCCCCGGAGATATCGTCGACATAACGCCGGTCCTGCAGATGGATGGAGGTATCTCCCTTGTCGCGTCTGCGTGACAGTTCGCGGAAATAGGCGGCGCCGAGCATACCACCCGAAGCGCCGGTGATCATAAAACTCTTGCGCATCAGCTCCCCGCCGCTGAGGCTATCGAGGCGCTGAAGGATGCTGAAGGTAAATGTGGCGCTCCGGCTGCCGCCGCCGCTGGTGCTGATCAGGAACAAAACGGGCTTGGGCGAGCGCTGATGCGCCTTCCATCGTTCGAGGATCGCAAGCATACCCGCTTTGTCACGGGCCACATTTCTATTCGAGCAAAGGTCCAGTAAGGTTTCACGGTCGTAGAGAGGACGGTCCGTCTTTTCGGTATAGCTCAGGCCATAGGCTTTATTCGTGGGGTCGATGACGTTGTATTTGTACAGCAGGTTGAGGACAAAAAAGATCGCCACGAGAAAGGGGATGCTCCAGGACTGGAAGAAATAGGAAAAGGCGCCGGAGAGCGAGATCAGGATGGCAAAAAAGATCAGGATGCTGGCGGCCGCCGGAAGCTGGAAATACCGGCTGTCCATGAAGAAGCCCACGACGATCAAAAAGATGAATGCCATGAATATCGACAATACCGCGGCGATATGATGGCGGTTGAAGATGCTTTCGATAAAGGCCTTGCTATAGTGAGAGACATCGCGGGTCTTGCGGATCGTGGTGAGGGAGTTGAGATACCATTTGACGTGCACCAGCCGGCTCTCATTGAGCTTCACCTCTTCTCTGCTGAACTGCGATTTGAACAATTTCGGATTGCTGATCACCGGGGTCATGCGGCGGATAATGGTGCGGTCCGCGCGGAAAAAATAATACAGCGATACGGCGCTCAGGAAGATGAAGCCCGCGAGGAATCCCAGGCAAAGCAAGATGATATGCCGGGTGCTCAGCAGCTCGCGGTCTATACTGAACTGCAGGACTTTTATGAAATAGAAGATCAGAAAGATGATCGGCAGCAGGGAGTTGTTGATGCAATATTTCAGGAAGGGCTTACCTGTAGTCGCCAGAAAGCGAAAATGCCGGGAAAAAAGGATAAAGGTCGTGATATTCCAGCTCATGATGAAGATGCCGGTGGCGATGCCTACGATCGAGGAGCTTATGGGGCTGACATGGCCGAGGTATTCGGGGGACAGGAAAAGCGCGTTTGCGCCATAGGCCCGCATGAAACCGCCATTCAGGGTGCTGAAAAGGATAAACCAGAAGATCAGCAAAAACTGAAACTTTTTTACGTGTAACAGAAGCAGCTGTACGGGGAAGAAGTAGTAAATGGCTTTAAGTACTCGCATCATATGGTGACAGAGTGTTCTTGTTTTACAAGATACAACATCCCGACCATTGTAAGCAAGAATACCAGCCCGGTGATCTGATGGAACTGGGCCAGCCATTCGAATGCGCCCCAGTGGTGCGGCACGATGCCCGGGCTGGTCAGCAGGCTGCAGATGCCGAGTATGATCTGTAACGTAACGAGCCCCATGGGCAGCCAGCGGAGCCGGCGAAAGAAGGCCGGTATAGGCGCAATGCGAACCGCCAGTATCGTCCAGATCACGATGCCGATGAAGATACAATAGGCCAGGTTGCGATGGATAAAATGAACGGTGAGCTTATTGCCCACCAGGTCATGAAGCAGGGGATGCTCGCTGAAGGCGCTGGGTGGGAGAAAGCTGCCGTTGATATCGGGCCAGGTCGGCGCCGCCGTCGCGGCTTTATGACCGGCCATCAGCGCGCCGTACAGGAGCTGAAAGAAGAGCATCACCAGGAGGAGTACGGTCCAGCGGCGGAGAGTTACGAGCCGGCGGGCCCTCCCGCGTGGATCGGCGGGCTCGGGCTGCGGCGTGGGTTGCGGGCTCACGGACCACGTAAGCCGGGTAGAGACGGGAACGGACAGCTGCAGGGCAAACCAAAAGGTATAAACGATCAGTCCCAGCGCGAAGATAAAGTGGAGGGCCAGTTTTGTCGGCGCCACATAGATGGCATCGCCAACGAAGCCGCTGGCGACCATGATCCAGCCTACCGTCCCCTGGAGCGCGCCTACCAGGAACAGCAGGGCCAGCTGGCCGATCATCCACCGGTTCAGCCGTTGTTTTACCAGGAACCAGACGAACCCGATAAGGAAGACGACGCCGACCATCCGGGCCCAAAAACGGTGGAACCACTCCCAGAAAAAGATGGTCTTATAGTTCGCGAGAGTGAAATCGGAGTTTAGGATACGGAATTGCTCCGTGTGTTTGTACCCGTCGAAGGCCTGCATCCACTGGTCGTGGTTGAGCGGGGGTAACACTCCGACGACGACGTCCCACTGAGTGATGGAAAGCCCACTACCGGTAAGACGGGTGATGCCGCCGAGGATGACTTGTATGAGCAACATAAAGGCGCCGGCGTATACCCAGATCGCTACGGCGCGTGAAGAGATACGTTGAGAGGATTGCATAGCGGGTGCAAATTTCCATTTTTTTATCCACTTCCCGGCCGCCGGTGAGAAAACGTCCTATTTTTGACCCATGGAGAACCCGCTGAGAAGTTTTTTCCAGGAGGAGCTGAGAGAAGCCGGTTGCGACGAGGCAGGCCGTGGCTGTTATGCAGGACCGGTGTTTGCCGCGGCTGTGATCCTGCCCCAGGCGTTTTTCCATCCGTTGCTCAATGATTCCAAACAGGTCGCGCCGGAAGACCGAAACGAGCTGCGGGTCTATATCGAGGCCAATGCCCTGGCCTGGGCCGTGGCGCGGGTCGATCACGACGAGATCGACCGGATCAACATCCTAAAGGCCTCCTTCAAGGCTATGCACCTGGCTCTGGATCAGCTTAAACTCCGGCCTAAATTGCTCTTGATCGACGGTAACCGCTTCACCAAATACAAACGCGTTCCACACCGCTGTATCGTCAAGGGCGATGCAACTTTTGCGTCTATCGCCGCGGCGAGCATCCTGGCCAAGACCTGGCGGGATGAATACATGCAGACTCTCCATTCCGAATTCCCCCATTACGGCTGGAACAGCAACAAGGGCTATGGCACCCGGGAACACCGCGATGCCATCGGGAAATTCGGGCTTTGCAAATATCACCGCAAGAGCTTCAACATCGACCCCGCTGCCGCGGCCCAGGAAGAGCTGGATTTTATGGACTAAGCGCAGCTCGCGGCCAGGCGCAATACACGCTCAGGCTTCGGCCGCTTCTTCCCACTGCCCCAGGCCCCAGCGAATGACCACCGGCGTGTCACCGGTACAATCCACGATAGTGGAGGGCAGGATGCCGCCGATGCCGCCGTCTATCACGATGTCGACGAGGGCGCCGAATTTCTCCTGAATGATCTCCGGGTCGGTATATTCTTCCACCGGCAACGCCTGTAGCGTTCCGTCGACCGTATCATCCGCCAGAACCCCTCCGGGCAACGACGAGCTCAGGATGGGATGTTGCAGTTCCCTGATGAGGGAACGGGCAATGATGTTATCGGGGATACGCAGACCGATGGTGTCTTTGCGGCTTTTGAGGATCCTGGGCACCAGCTTGCTCGCCGGAAGGATGAATGTATAGGGGCCGGGCAAATAGGTCTTGAGCAGCCGGTAAAGCGGCGTAGAGATGCTTTTTGTATAGTTGCTCAGATCGCTGAGATCATAGCAGATAAACGAAAGCTGCGCCTTGGCGGGGTCTACCTGTTTGATGCGGCAGATGCGCTCCACCGCCTTATGCTGGAAGATATCACAACCAAAGCCATAGATCGTATCGGTAGGATAGATGATGACGCCTCCGTCAAGGAGACATTCGACGATCATCTTGATATTCCGCGGTTGGGGATTCACCGGATGCAGCTTCAATAACATAGGGTAAGATATGCAAAAAATGGCGCTTGCACAGGCGTGACTTTTGCTAACTTTTCCTTAACGTAGATTTTTTTTTATTTTTGCACAAATTTTCTGACGCACATGGAACTATCGGCGGTAGATAGGGTGGATAGCATCAGTCCTGAAGAATTCAAGGAACGCTATTATACTCCTATGCTGCCTCTCGTTATACGCGGGCTTTCGAAGCAGTGGCCTGCCCACGAGAAATGGAACTGGGATTATTTCAAGTCCATTGTAGGCGACGTACAGGTGGGGGTCTACAACAATATCAAAAGCGATGCTTACACGCCGATCAACACCGCCGACGACTACATGAAATTCGGGGACTATATCGAAATGGTGCGCAAAGGTCCGGCGGAATGGCGCATCTTTTTGTTCAACATCTTCGATCATGCGCCGCAGCTTATCGAAGATTTCGAGTGGCCGGAGCAGTATATGAAGGGTTTCGTGAAACGTTATCCGATGCTCTTTGTGGGTGGAAAAGGATCCGTGACGCATATGCATTTCGACATCGATCTTTCGCACATCGTCCATACGCAATTCATCGGTCGCAAACGGGTCCTGCTTTTCCCTTTCGAAGAACAGCACAAGCTCTATCGTAAGCCCTGGGAGGTGTTGAGCTTCGTGAATTTTGAAAAATATTTCGACCAGAATGCGAACAAGCTGCAGGTGGAGAAGTTTCCTGCGTTGCGGCTGGCGAGGGGCTACGAGGTGATCCTCGAGCATGGCGATACCTTGTTCATGCCTGCGGGTTACTGGCATCATATGGAATACCTCGACAGCGGCTTTGCCATGAGCCTCCGGGCACTGCAGTCGTCGCTGAGCGGAAAATTAAAGGGCATCTGGTACCTCATGGGCATGCGGAATATCGACACCCTGATGAAGAAAACAGCGCCGGAATGGTGGTTCAACAGAAAAAAAGAAATGACGTTCAAGGCGGCGGACAAAGAGCTTGAAACCATTGTTTCGTAAGGCATTAGAGAGTTTGGCCGAGCATGGGAAAACGTCCCGGGTGTTGCGGATCGACAAAAATTTGGAAAGAAATTATTGCTTTTTAACAAAACTGTCTTTATTTTTACCGCGCTTACATACACTGAACCACTTAACTACAGCTTCCGATCCAATCTCCGCGAATTATCTGAATTTCATGAGCTTAAGTCTTCCGAGGTTTTTACACCCCTCGGACACGTCCAATTTCCATCCGAAGATTCCAATTCCATCGATATCCGGGTTCCAATTGAATTGATATGTATGAGGTGAAATCTCACCACCTATCCCTGTCCTGACAAAAATCTCTCGTTACCCTAGAATAATTGAATTCGTTACCCTTTAAGCGATCCGGATCATTACCCGCAATTTATTATTGTTGATTTAAGACCATTGTAATTTAAAATTAAATTACGGCCAAG
This sequence comes from Chitinophagaceae bacterium, assembly GCA_025934485.1. Classification (GTDB taxonomy): domain Bacteria; phylum Bacteroidota; class Bacteroidia; order Chitinophagales; family Chitinophagaceae; genus Puia. The sequence continues at coordinate 24,446 of JAICXX010000052.1, read as the reverse complement.
ACTAACAGCCTGGTATAGTGGAAAAGACCGTCTGTCTTTACAATAGACAGTTGCAGTAACATCAGAATAGTGTACAATGAAAAATATTAGAACTTTTTCTTTTTGTGGTTTCAGAGGTAAGCACAGGCCGGCGATGTCTATCGCTGGCTCTTTTTTATTACTCCGTTAAGACCTTAAATAACTTCACTGTGAAAAAACCAGAAAAGAGGCGGCTCAATCCTGTCGGGCCGACCTCTTTTTAATTTTTGGCTGTTTGTCATTGTGATCGGCTGTTTGTCATTATTGTCGGGGCAGACGAGCGCGCAAAGCCGCGCCGAATGCGGGATTCGGGCGTAGCGTCTATCGGCCGTGTATTCTTTAGCCTATCGTCCAGGTCTCGTTGCCTCTGAGAAGCTTGTCGAGATCTCCTTTTCCCTTGCTTAGAATGACTTCTTGTATCTGGAGGTTGAGCATATCCTCGTAACAAGATCTTTCGGTCTCATAGAAGACACCAAAGGGGCGGGGCAAATGTCCTTCGATCCTGGGGTCGTCGAACATGCGAACGAGGATCTGGGCTTTATAGAAGTCTTTCTCGTCGTGTATCCAGCAATCACTTTCGCTGACGCCGTTTCCAAGCTCGACGACTACTGGGCGGAAGCCCTCCAGCCGGATGCCTTTTTCGCGCGTTGCACCAAAGACCAGCGGCTTGCCGTGTTCGAGGAAGAGGGTCTCCATGGGTTTGGAGCTTTTTTCGGTGAAGATCTCGAAGGCGCCGTCATTGAAGATATTGCAGTTCTGATAGATCTCGAGGAAGCTTGCGCCTTTGTGGGCGTGGCTGCGCAGCAGGATCTGCTGCAAATGCTTGGGGTCACGGTCCATACTTCTCGCGACGAACGTGGCGTCGGCGCCCATGGCGAGGGCCAGCGGATTGAAGGGATGATCGAGACTACCGAAGGGAGTCGATTTCGTGATCTTGTGTTCTTCGGATGTAGGTGAATACTGCCCTTTCGTCAAGCCATAGATCTGGTTGTTGAAGAGCATGATATTCATATCGAAATTACGACGCAGCAGGTGGATGGTGTGGTTACCGCCGATGCTGAGACTGTCGCCGTCGCCGGTGACCACCCAGACGCTTAGCTCGGGCCGGCTTGCTTTCAAGCCGGAGGCAATGGCCGTAGCCCGGCCATGGATCGAATGCATCCCATACGTATCCATATAATAGGGGAACCGGCTGCTGCAGCCGATACCGGAAATAATGACGATGTTCTCCCGGGGGATTCCCAGGGTCGGCATGATCTTCTGCACTTGGGCGAGGATGGAATAATCTCCGCATCCCGGGCACCAGCGCACTTCCTGATCGGTTGCAAAATCCTTTGCAGTCAGGGTCGGCGGAACTGTTGTTGCTGACATAATGCAAAATTAATTAAAACGAAAGTGTTTTTCGGGTCTTCCCCCGAAACCGCGGGTCTATTTGTGGAAATAAAGCTACATTTTTTCGGGATTCGAAGGCGAAAAAGCCTTGCTTATCGCCTTCATGCGATCTGGCATGGGATTGGTTTTTGTAAGAATGTAAACCTCCTGTCGCTTATATCTAAAATAAAAGCTATGACACGAGGCTAAGCCGACTGCATGATTCCTTTAAATATAATTTATTCATCATGAAAAAGGCATTATTTATCATCGGAATAGCCGGCTGTTTTGCTGTTACGAGCTGTACAGTGGACGGCTATGTCACCGACCAGCCAGCCGACGTGGTCTACACCCGGCCGGCAGCGCCCGGCGATGGCTATGTCTGGATCGATGGCGACTGGGTGTGGTATGGCGGCGGTTATCACTGGCATAATGGCTATTGGTCCCGGCCGAGGGGCGGGCGTAGCTGGTCTGCGGGTCACTGGGATCATACGGATAGAGGATATCGCTGGAACCGCGGTCACTGGAGATAAATGAACTTCGTCGGACCTGCTTAGAACTTCGACCCGAGCCACTGGCTCGGCTCTCGTTCGTACCCTTCGTTCCGCTCGGGTATCCTTCGGGCGAGCCGCGTCCCGCGGCTGTAGCGGATACAGGATGACTCGCAAAAGTCAACGGGAACTCTGCATAAATCGAAGCCTGTAGCGTCATGTTACAGGCTTTCTTCTTTTAGCATACAGCGCTCATGATCGCCCGAGGCAAGGGGCAAAAAAAAATTTTAACGTGTCAATAAAGTAATGTCTCATTGCGTTACATTTACACGATTAAAAGCACCCCCTTCCAGAAGCCGACATCGAAGGCTTGTCCACGCCCGAGCTTTGGCGAAGGGCGCGAACGAGGGCCGCACCGGTAGTGCGGCACGAAGTTCAACAGACGTTAGCGCTTTGCCGGAAATGCGCTAATTTTTGATAAAAGCGCGTTTCCGGCAGCTAAAAATCCTGTATCAATGGCATCTGATTATCACACCAAGATCTCGCTGCATCGTTTTGTGGATGAGCTCACAGCGGGATTGTTACCGCGGGCAGTTAGCCGCAAGTCAATAATACTCAATCAAATAGATCGGAGTCTTGAAGTTGGGTCCGACGAAAATCTTCTAGCCTTCGTATTGTGGAACCTCCTGGATAAAGTAGTGGACAGCACGCAGAACGAGTGCATCCATATCGAATCCTTGCAACAAGGTGACAGTACGATGATCCGGGTGCGGAATGCCGGCGTTTATTTTTATCGCAGCTGTGCTAACTGTTTCCGTCAGGTGCAGGACGCCGCCGAGAAATTGGGCGGGTCGATCAGCATCGATTCGTGGGACATGGGCACAACGGTAGCGCTCACTCTCCGGAAGGCCGCATAAACCACCAGAACTTCGGCCGCTCCGCTGGAGCGAGAACTTCGGACCGGGCCACAGGCCCGCTCCTCCTTCGTTCCCTTCGCCAAGGCTCGGGAATATTCGCCGGCTCGCGCTTGGGATAAAAACACTGCCGCGCTTTTTACATAAAAAGAGGGCCTCCTCCATTGGAGGAAGCCCTGATAATATCTACCGCGCAGTGATTAATATCTGCTGTTGCTGTAGTTGTTGTTCCGGCGTTGGAAACCACCACCGCCTTTGTTGCCGCCGCCGCCATTGCCGCGATCTTCGCGGGGCTTAGCTACGGAAACACCGATCGTCCTGCCGTCGACAGAAGCACCGTCCAGTTCCTGGATAGCTTTCTTGGCAGACTCGTCATCGGGCATCTCAACGAAAGCAAACCCGCGGGATTTGCCGGTGAATTTGTCCATAATGACTTTAGCGGAAGAAACCTCACCATACTCAGCAAAATAATCCTGTAAGTCTTCGTCCGTGACGTTAAAACTTAAGTTCGAAATGTAAATGTTCATAACAAATAACTGATTAAAAATAAAGATTTATGACAATCTGAGTCAAATAGCAGGGAGTAAAGACGACAAAATAACCGGGGATACTATAGCGGAAATGATCATTCAATTTACTAATGCTGTAGTCAGCTCAAATTTACCGTTGCAAATATACACCAAATACTTGAATCACCAAGCAAATTAACGTGCAAAGGACCTAATTAGTAATTTGTTAACCTGCAACGGATATCCTAACTTAGGAACCAAAAGCTCCCATCTAATATGTTGCATTACAAAAAAATTGCCGTGGTCGTTGGCATCTTTGCCCTGACCTTTGTTGGTATGGCCGCCACCCGTCCCCCGGAAGAAGGGCCTAAGAATCTCAAAGTATTGCCCAAGGACATCAGCCATGAAGAACTGGGCAAGATCATGGACAGCTGGAAGACCGCGTTGGGAGTAAAGTGTAGTTTTTGCCATGCGCCGTCCGCCGACAGTTCATCGCATCATCTGGATTTCGCCAGTGATGCCAAGCCGGAAAAGAATATGGCCCGCTATATGTACAAGATGACCGGTAAGATCAACAAGAAGTTTTTCAAGATGAATAAGGACGACAACGGCAAGATCGCTTCGACCATCACCTGCGTGACCTGTCACCGCGGCAATCCGCATCCGGATGAAGTAAAATAATTATTAATTAAATTGATAAAGGCCAGCTTCTTTTATGAGGAGCTGGCCTCTTTGTTATGAATAATACCTAAATTTATGGCCTCTTATATCTAGATGAGCCACGGGCTCATCGGCCGAAGGCCCATCATTAGCTTGGCAGCGAGGAATGGGTTGTTTTCGGTAGTAACCACTTCCTCGCTGCCTAAACGATATGGCAAACAATTCATTTAAATTCGGAATGATCGGTCTTGGCGTGATGGGGAGGAACCTGTTACTCAACATGGCTGATCATGGCTTTCCAGTAGTCGGCTTTGATAAAGATGCAACTAAAGGGGCGACTCTCGAGTCCTCGGCAACTGCCGGAACGACGGTCAAAGGTGTCACTACGCTGGCGGAGATGGTCCAGCTGCTTGAAAAACCCAGGAGAATGATGATGCTCGTACCGGCAGGTAAACCCGTAGACGATGTCATCCATGATCTGCTCCCACTCCTCGAAAAAGGGGATATCGTTATCGACGGTGGTAATTCGCATTATACGGATACGCTGCGGCGTGTCAAGTTCATGGAAGAAAAAGGGTTTCATTTTATGGGTTGCGGCATCTCCGGCGGAGAGCAGGGTGCCCGTACCGGCCCCAGCATTATGCCCGGCGGCGATTCTGAAGCCTACAATGACGTCAAGGCCATGCTCGAGGCAGTGTCAGCCAAGGTGGGCGGTGTTCCCTGTGTCGCCTATCTCGGAAAGGGCGCAGCGGGGCACTATGTCAAGATGGTACACAACGGCATCGAATATGCGATCATGCAGCTGATCAGCGAGACCTATGACCTGCTGCATCGCGGACTCGGGCTGAGCAACGACGAACTGTACAAAACCTACAAGAACTGGAACGATGGCGAGCTGCAGTCTTTCCTCGTAGAGATCACGCGCGATATTTTCCTGAAGGTAGACGAGAAGACGGGCAACCGGCTGGTGGATATGATCCTCGACAAAGCCGGCGCCAAGGGTACGGGTAAGTGGACGTCGCAGGACGCCATGGACCTGGGTATTCCTATTCCCGTGATCGACCAGGCTGTTTGTATGCGTGAGCTGAGCGCTTATAAGGACGAGCGTACGCAAGCCGCACAAATCTATAAGACGCCCACCAGCGATATCCCCGTCCCCAAAGAGATCTTTATCCAGCAGGTGCAGGACGCCCTGTTCTTCGGCGTGATCATCAGCTATGCGCAAGGCCTGGCCATGTTGCATATCGCCAGCAAGGAGCTGGATATGCAGATCCCTATGCAGGAGGTGGTAAAAGTCTGGCGCGGCGGCTGTATCATCCGCAGCACCTTACTCGAAGTATTCTTCAAGGCCTTCGAAAAGAACCCTCAGCTGCCTAATTTGTTATTAGAAGGTGAGATCGCCCAGCTATTGCAGGCGAAGAAGCAAAATATGCGCAATGTGATCATTCATGCTATCCATATGGGTTATCCTGTGGCCGGCCTGATGGCTGCACTAAGTTATTTCGACGCCTACCGCAGCGAACGGATGCCCACCAACCTCATCCAGGCTCAACGGGATTACTTCGGCGCTCACACCTATCAACGTATCGATGAACCTGGCGCTTTTCACACGGAGTGGGAAAAGAGGCCGTAAGGCCCATCATTGGCCCCGCCAGACAACCGCAAGGTTGCGAGCGAGGGCCGTGCCGGTGGCACGGGACGAAGCTCAAGGCACCGGTACGGACAGTAGGGACACCAGCCAAACAAGAACCAGAATTCATAGACTAACAGACAGTAAATATGACAAACCATAAAAGACCACCTGCGTCCCTGATCTTCATCTTCGGGGGCAGCGGTGATTTAAACTACAGAAAACTTTCTCCCGCATTATACAACCTGTTCATTGACGACTGGATGCCCGAAAAATTCTGCATCGTAGGCATCGGCCGCAGTCCTTATAACGACGAGGACTATCGCACCCGGCTCCTGAACGGCATCAACCAGTTCAGCCGCCGGAAAGACGAGCAGAATGGACAGTGGGCCGAATTTTCCCAGCACGTAACCTATCTGCAGATGGACGCGGAAAAGGACAACGATTACGCCAAGATCTCGGACGTCGTCAAGGCCAAGGAGGCCGAGATGGGAGAGCATCCCAATGTGATCTTCTATCTTTCGGTGGCGCCGCAGCTGATGCCGGATATCGCCAAGAAGCTGGGAGCGCTCAAGCTTTGCGGGGAGGCGTCGACGACGAGGATCGTCATCGAAAAACCTTTCGGACATGACCTGAAAAGCGCCCATGAGCTGAACCAACTGCTCATGAGCATGTTCAAGGAAGAGCAGATCTACCGGATCGACCACTACCTGGGTAAGGAATCCGTACAGAATATCCTTTCGCTTCGTTTTGCCAACGCGCTGTTCGAGCCCATCTGGAACAGACACTATATCGATCACGTCCAGATCACGGCGGCCGAAACAGTCGGAGTAGAAGGCCGTGGCGGTTATTACGAGCAGTCCGGAGCATTGCGGGATATGATCCAAAACCATATCCTTCAGCTGATGTGTATGATCGCCATGGAGGCGCCGGTATCTTTCGATGCGAACGAGATCCGGAACAAAAAGGTGGATGTGCTGAATGCCGTTCGCCGCATCCATAAAGAAGATGTCAACCAATTTGCCGTACGCGGGCAATATGGCGAAGGCTGGATGAAAGGAGAGAAGGTCCCCGGCTACAAACAGGAGAAAAGCGTAAATCCCAATTCTTCGATAGAGACCTTCGCCGCCGTTAAATTCTATATCGACAACTGGCGCTGGCAGGATGTACCATTCTATGTCCGCACCGGCAAACGGATGAAACAAAAGGCGTCAAACATCACCGTGGTCTTCAAGGAAGCGCCGAGCTATGCGTTCCCGCCCGAAGCTGCCGAGACCTGGAAGGCGAACCGGCTTACGATCAGCATTCAGCCGGAGATGGAAGTCAGGCTTCGTTTCCAGGCTAAGAAGGCCGGTCAGTCCATGACCCTGAACCCCGTCGAGATGGTCTACAATCCCAAGGATGGCGAGCACGAGCCGGAAGCTTACGAAACGCTGCTGCTCGACGTGATGGAAGGCAATCCCACGCTTTTTATGCGCGCCGACCAGGTGGAGGCCGCGTGGAAGATCGTGATGCCGATCCTGGAGGCCTGGGAAACCCGTGCTCCCGGTAACTTTCCGAACTATTCTCCGGATTCCTGGGGACCGGAAGATGCGGAAGCGCTGATTGCCAAAGACGGACACAACTGGATCGTGACGAAACCGAATCCATGACCTACAGCCGGGATAATAACTTCTAAAGCAACATCCATGGAATTACATCGCTATAAGGACGGCGAAGCCCTGAGCCAGGCCGCCGCTAAATGGATCGCCGAGCGTATCGGCGCCACACTGCAAAAGGCCGGGCGGTTCACGATCGCGCTTTCCGGCGGGTCCACGCCTAAACGGCTGCATCAGATCCTGGCGCAGTCGCCGTATAAGGAACAGATCGACTGGTCGAAGCTGCATGTCTTCTGGGGCGACGAACGGGCGGTACCGTTCGAAGATGACCGCAACAATGCGAAGATGGCGTATGACACATTGCTCAACTTCGTTCCGGTGCCGGCCGCACAGATCCATGTGATGCGCACGGATATTTCGCCGGAGGAGTCCGCGAGCGAATACGAAAAGCTCCTGCATCAATACTTCGATAAGACGCCGTTTAGTTTCGATCTCGTCCTGCTGGGTATGGGGGACGATGGGCATACCCTTTCGCTCTTTCCCGGCATGCCGATCGTCCATGAGGAAAAAGCCTGGGCGAAGTCTTTTTGGTTGCCGGCGCAGGATATGAGCCGGATCACGATCACCAAGACGATCACCAACAAGTCCGCGGCTGTGGCGTTTCTTACCGCGGGTGCGTCCAAGGCGCATGCACTCGGGGAGGTGTTGGAGGGGGTATATAATCCCGACAAATATCCTTCGCAGGAGATCAAGCCCACCGGCGAGCTGCATTGGTTTGTCGATGAGGCCGCCGCGGCGGATCTTAACAAGCGGTGAGCCGGGCCGGGTTCGACGGCCTGGTCAGAAAAACCGTTGGATAAGTTCCGGCGTCAGCTTCCGGTCGCCCTGCGTCCAAAAGTCATTAGGTGGGGGAAATTCATTGATATTATAACCGCCCTGGTTCTCGAAATCGAACAACGCATGTACGAAACCATCGAGAACCAGGGCGCATTTTAGCCAGTCGCGGGACCAGATGATCTTGAGGTCCGCGGGTTCATCATCCTCCTGCGCATCGTCTTCGTCTCCGGGATCATCTTCTTCGTGAATATGCAGCGCGTCGAGGACACGCAAGCCTTCCCCCTGCTTGTCTTTTTCCACAGCATAGAAATACGCGGCCTCGCCGTCGTCTTCGAAGATGACGCCATAGCGGTTCTCGGGGGAAGAGCTTTCGAGGAAAAGATCCTGTCCCGGCGTCCACTTTTGTTCCTGCATCAGGTACCCGTTCATACGATTATTTTACTTCTTTTAGCCAATCCAGGATGCCAAGATAGATCTTTTGTGCCACCAGCTTGCGGAAGACGGGCTTGAGAATCTTTTTCTCGTCTTCGGGGTTGCTGAGAAAGGCGACCTCTACCAGCGCACTGGGATAGTCCGTGGGACCACTCAACGAGAAGTTGAAATTTCCCACATTCCCGTAGTCCTTGAGCCCCAACGTCATCATCCGATTAAGGATCGTCATTGTCAACGGCCGGAAACCGGGATAGCGATAGTAGGTGCTGGTCCCTTCCACGGTGTCGGACGAGGCGGAATTGAGATGGATGCTGATCAGGAAGTGCGGATCGAAGGTCTTCAGCGCGGCAATGCGTTCGGGCATGCTCAGGGTGGTGTCTTTTGTCCGGGTCATGTAGATATTTTTTACCCCGGCCGTCCTGAGGACCTTTTGCAGGTCTTCGGCGATCAACAAGGTGTATTCTTTTTCCAGCACCTTACTCACTCCGCCGTGGGCACCGAGATTTTCGCCACCGTGACCCGCGTCTATGGCGATACGCAGCTTGCGGATATCGAGCACGGGCGGCTGACGGCGGATACGGATCACGAGGTGCCTGCCGAGACTATCGTAGGACAACGCATATCCCCAGTGCTGCGGATGTTTGAGCTGGATATAGATACGGAAGACGTCGTCCTCTACCTGCTCGTACCAGGTGTTGCGGATCTCTTTGGTGGTATTTAGCTGAGAGATCCAGTTCGTATTAGTGGTCACGCCATAAACGTCGACTACGACCCGGGAAGGATCGAGGAGCTGCTCGGTGCGATAGGGATAGCGGTCGTCTAATGCAAGCGTCACATAATCGGAGGCCGTATCGCCGAAGACGCGCATGGTGCCGGTGAGATGCGGGTTATGCACGAGTGGCTTCGCGGATTCTTTGCCCAGCAGCTCGACGCTGGTCTTGGCGATATAGGCGTAATGCCGGGTCGAGAGTTTGATCTTGTAGTCTGTGTTGAAGCTGTCGACGACCTTTACGAGAATATTGGAATCGAGAAAACCCATTTTGGCGCCGCCGAGCCGGTCCTGGCCGATGCCGTAGTTAATAAAGACGTAAGGTCCTTTGGTCCGGGCCAGCCAGAGACTGTCCTGTGCAGAGGCGGATAGGACTGATCCGGCCAGGAGCACGTAGAGGAATAGTGTGCGCATGGTGTAATTTACAAAGAAAACAGCGCCCGATACCGAACGCTGTTCCTTCTCATGCTTCTCATGTATGACCCACAGAGACCTTGTGTGAGCCGCCTCCGGCGGCTCCTATATATGTGCCGGGAATGCGCTTCGGGAAAACTAGCGCATTCCCTATAACGGATATTTACCGTCGTTGACAAGCTTATCGGCGATCCGCCTTCTTGCGCTCTTGCTATCGAAGGCGTCGACCTTGGTAAAACGCTTGAGCCCAAGCAGCATCATACGTTGTTCATCGCCATCCGCAAAGGCATTGATCGCATCCTTGCCGGATTTATTGATGCTATCGGCGGCATCGTAGAGAAAGGTCCGCATCATGTCGAGCTCGAAGGCGGCCCCGGCCTCGCCGCGCTGGTCGCTCAACTTCCAGGCGCGCAGCAGGGCGCTTTCCGCTACAAAGGTTTGGATCGTCATATCGGCAATATTCATCAGCACCTCCTGTTCGCCCTCGAGCTTCATCATCAGCTTCTGGGCTGCGGCGCCGGCGGTCATGAGGATCGCTTTTTTAAAGTTCAGGATGGCCTTTTTCTCTTTTGCAAACGGCGTGTCGTCGCCACCGCCGAAATCGGGGATGCTCATCAGCTCTTTAGAGACAGCCAGCGCCGGACCCATGATGTCGAGACGGCCCTTCATCGCCCGCTTCAGGATCATGTCGACGGTGAGAAGCCGGTTTATCTCGTTGGTGCCCTCATAGATGCGGTTGATGCGGCTGTCGCGATAAGCTTTGGAGATGACGTATTCATCGCTGTAGCCGTTACCTCCATGGATCTGTACCCCTTCATCGACTACGAGGTCGAGCATTTCGCTGCCGAATACCTTGAGGATAGCGCATTCCACGGCATATTCCTCGGCGGCGCCCAGCACGGCCTCATTAAAGGGTTTGCCTTCGGCCATGAGACTGACCTCTTTGTCGTCGATCCATTTCGTGGTACGGTATAGGGCTGTTTCGGCGGTCCAGATGCGGATGGCCATTTCGGCGATCTTGTGTTTTATGGCCCCGAAGTTGGCGATCGCCGTCTTGAACTGTTCACGGGTCTTCGCATACTCGATGCTGGTAGTGAGCGCGCGTTTCGCCCCACCCGCCGCGGCGGCGCAAAGCTTCAGCCGGCCGATGTTGAGGATATTGAAGGCAATGATATGTCCTTTGCCGATCTCGCCCAGCAGGTTTTCGACAGGCACCTTGCAGTCCTGGAAATAGAGCTGAACGGTCGATGAGCCCTTGATCCCCATTTTGTGTTCTTCGGGCCCCTGGGTAAAGCCTTCGAAACCACGCTCCACGATAAAGGCGGAGAACTTGTCGCCGTCGATCTTGGCGAAGACGGTATAGATATCTGCGAACCCGCCATTGGTGATCCAGCATTTCTGTCCGTTCAACAGATAATATTTTCCGTCCGCGCTGAGCTTCGCCGTCGTCTTGGCGCCCAATGCATCGCTCCCGCTATTGGGCTCCGTGAGACCATAAGAGCCCTTCCACTGCCCGCTGGCCAGCCTGGGGATATATTTCTTTTTCTGTTCGGGTGTACCGAAATAGAGGATCGGCAGGGTGCCGATACCGGTGTGCGCACTTACGGCCACGGAGAAAGAAAAGCCTCCGCCGAGACCTTCGTTTACCAGGGTCGAAGTGATAAAATCCTTCCCCAGCCCGCCGAGGTCTTCGGGAACGGCGGCGCCAAGCAATCCCTGCTCGCCAGCCTTGACGACCAGCGAGGGCATCAATCCGGGTTCCAGCTTATCGATGCGGTCGAGGACGGGCAACACTTCGGCCTCTAAAAAGGCGCTGCACATGTCCTTCACCATTTGTTGCTCTTCGTTGAGGTCTTCCGGGATGAAGGTATCGAAGGGCGAGCTTTCTTTTATCAACCATTCGGCTCCTTTGAGGGCTTGTTTTTTGTCCGTGGATGTGCTCATAGAATTATGTTTTAAGATTTTGGACTCGGGTCAATTCGCTTATCGCAGGTTGTCGTATACAATTTGCAAAACTTCCTTGCATATATCGATGCGGTCGCCAGGAACACCTTCCAAAGCTTCGTTTAGTGTCGCCTCCGCCAGTTCCATGGTCTCATCCTGCAGCCGCTGCGCATGTTTGGTCAGATAGATGAGGTTGATGCGGCGGTCGGCCTCGGAAGGGACCCGCTTGACCAGCTGCTGTTTTTCAAGGTTGTCGACCAGCCGTGTAATGCTCGGTTTGTCCCGGAAGGTGGCACTGCAGAGCTCCTGCTGGCTTTTGCCATCCTCTTTCCACAGATGATATAGTACACTCCATTGTTCTATCGTGATTCTCAGGCCGGCGGCGTTGAACCGCTTTTGCAGGTTACGCGCGATAGCCGTGCTGGCTTTGCCGGTGATAAAACTATAGAGTTCTCCTTTTTTGAATTGGTTGTTTGGCATACAGTTAGTTAAACAACTAAACTAAGATAAGTTATTTTTCTGAGAACGCTCGCAATTTTTTCTTAAATCGACGGGGAATGAAATAACTTATCGTCCCCTCTCCTAACCATCGTACAATCTTCTGTCCACCGGCCAAACACCACTCTTCTTGTAACGGTTTTTAATCCTCAGCGACCTGCCTTATCGCCAATGGAAACAATCGCCGCCAATGTTCCGGGAACCCGCTATAGCTGGAAGGACGCGGCACGGATGGGCTTACCGGCACAAGGGCATTCCTCAAATGGTAAGCTCCGGGATTTGTGCTGGGAATGCGCTTCGAAAAATTAGCGCATTCCCAGCAAGGCGGGCTTCGCCCGCAACCTTCGTCGGACCGGCGTTCCTTGGTCCTCCTCGGTTGTGTCTGTCCTTCTGACGAAAACGCTACGGCGTTTTCCGAGACTCCGTAAGAAGATGTAGATTTAGCGCTGAATCGGCTTCGGATGTCCAGTGCTTATTTTTCCTTCGGAAACTCGCGTATTCACTATTCCTATTGGGGGACAGGCGGGCGGCTTTTGCTGTGTTTTCATGGCTATGGCGAGTCGGCCGCTTCTTTTGCTTTTCTCGGCGAGGCGCTCGGTGGGGATTTCACGATCCTGGCCATCGATCTACCCTATCACGGCCAAACCAAATGGGACGACGGCCTCTATCTCTCCCCGCAGGACCTCCTGCATGTCTTAGAGCAGATCGCCAGACAATTTCCGCTCGACCAGCAAGCGTGGTGGTGTCTGGGCTATAGCATGGGCGGACGCGTGGCCTTGCAACTGTTCGAGCTGGCACCGGACAGGATCGGGCGGCTCGTGCTATTGGCGACGGATGGGTTGCAGATGAATTTTTGGTATTGGCTGGCGACCCAGACCACGGCGGGGAACAAGCTGTTCCACTGGACGATGAAGCGGCCGGGTTGGTTGTTCTTTTTGTTGCGGGCGGGACATGTGTTGCGTGTCGTCAATCCCAGCATCTATAAGTTCACAGCGCATTATGTCGATGACGCACAGGTCCGGGAGAATCTCTACGCCCGGTGGACGACCATGCGGGGGTTCCGGCCCGATCTGGCTGCCATAGGGCGGTTTATCAGGCAATATGAGACCCCTGTGAGGCTTTTATACGGCAACTACGACCGGATCATCCGCTGGGAACGAGGCGAGCGATTTTGCCGGCCTAATGCGGCCTATTGCTCGCTTACCCTTTTACCGGCCGGGCACCAGTTGCTGCAAGCCAAATTCTTGGAAGTCATTGCGAAGGCTTTATATTTACCCACTTGACGGGCCGGAGGCCCGTCGGCCATCTATTTAGTTATGCTGCTTTTTTTGACGGCGGTAGCCTGTTTGCTTTTTGTTGCTTATGCGGTGTTGATCTTTTTTTATCAGCAGCGGTGGGCCGCCATTCCTTACTTTGTGCCGGGACGGGATTTCGTGCCGGAGCGTACGGGGCTCGCGCCTGATGGGCCTCCCGGCAGCCAGGCCGGAGCCGCGCTTGATGAGCCCACCGGCAACCGGGCCGGGCTCGCGCCTTTTGCGCCACCCGCGAGCCCCGCAACCCGCATCAGCGTGCTGATCCCCGCGCGGAACGAAGCGGCGGGTATCCTGGATTGTCTGCGATCGCTGGCCCTGCAGACCTATCCCAAAGATCGTTTTGAGGTGATCGTACTCGATGATCATTCTACCGACGGCACCGCAGCGGTGGTGGAAAGTTTTGTAGCGGCGGGCGCTACGGGGCTTGCGCTTCGCTGTCTGCGGATCGCGGAGGTGCCACTCCCCTCCGGCCTCACGGCCTATAAGAAATTTGCCATCGAGACCGGCGTCGGGGCGGCCTCGGGTGAGCTTGTCGTCACTACGGACGCCGACTGTTTTTTTGATCCGCAATGGCTGTCGACGCTGGCCGCCTTTTACAGCGAAAAAGGCGCGAAGTTCATCGCCGCGCCGGTACGCATTGAACCGGCACCACGACCCGCCGGACACACGACACCAGAAAACACGACCCAGCCCGCTGGACACGCAACCTCCAGAACGCCTTCCCTCCTCGGCATTTTTCAAACACTGGACTTCATCACGTTGCAAGGCATCACCGGCGCCGCGGTCCACAGCAATTTCCATTCGATGTGCAACGGGGCCAACCTGGCCTATGCCCGGGAAGCGTTTTATGCCGTAGAGGGATTCAAGGGCATCGACCACATCCCGTCCGGTGATGATATGCTATTGATGCATAAGATCTATCTGCGCTATCCCGGGAAGGTCTTTTTTCTCAGGAACCGGCACGCCATCGTCTCCACGAGTCCGATGACGCGATGGAAGGGATTTATCAACCAGCGGGTGCGCTGGGCCAGCAAGGCAGACACCTATGAGGACCGAAGGATCTTCTGGGCCCTGCTCCTCGTCTACCTGGTGAATGTCTTGTTCATCGCACTCGCGGCAGGCGCATTTTTCAATTATTGGTGGCTATGGCTACTGCTGGTGCTGCTGGTAGTAAAGACCATCGTAGAATATCCTTTTGTACGATCGGTTGCCAGCTTTTTTGGCCAGCAGCCGTTAATGGTTTATTTTCCACTTTTGCAGCCGATGCATATCGTGTACACGGTGGTCGTAGGATGGCTCGGGAAATTCGGTAGTTATAGCTGGAAGGACAGAACGATAAAAAAATGAAAGGCAAACGGCATATAGGAAAACGGCTCTTGCGCAACAAGGGGGCGTTCTTTGGACTCCTCGTGATCAGCGCCTCTGTCGTCGTGGCGATCGTAGCGTATCTGATCGCACCCGATCCGTCACCCGATGCCAACCGCATCATCGTAGAGATCGGCGGCCGCAAACCCGGCTTTCATCAGCTCTTCTTGCTTGTGCCAAAGCCGGAGCAGCCGGCGCCCGTTTCGTTCTTTCACCGGCTGCTGGATGGACGGGAAGACCGGTACGACTATCTGCCCATCAACAGCTATTCGGTGGCCGGCGACAGCGTCATTGCGGAAAAATTCGTCGACGAAGGAGTGTCGGAGCGACGTTCCTGGCCGCTGGCGCAGCTGGTGAACCCGCCGGGGTCTGGCACTACATCGGGCGCCGCCGGGGCCCAAGCCAATGCGCTTTCCGCTGCTACCGTGCATACGAAGACGCAAACCTTTTGGCTGGGCACGGACCAATATGGTCGCGATATCCTCAGCCGGCTTTTGGTAGGTGTCAGGGTCAGCCTGGCGGTCGGCATGGTTACGGTACTGTTATCCCTCACCGTAGGAGTGTTGCTGGGCGCGCTGGCCGGTTATTTTCGGGGACGGGTCGACGAGATCATCCTTTGGCTGGTCAATGTCATTTGGAGTATTCCCACCCTTTTGCTCGTTTTTGCCATCATGCTGGTGTTAGGCAAGGGCTTTTGGCAGGTGTTTATTGCCATTGGACTCACCCTTTGGGTCAATGTCGCGCGGATCGTCCGGGGCCAGGTGCTCGTAGTGCGGGAGCGGGAGTATGTGGAGGCGGCGCGGGCGCTGGGTTATTCACATAGCCGCATTTTGTTCCGCCATATCCTGCCGAATGTCATGGGGCCGGTGTGGGTGGTGGCGGCGTCCAATTTTGCTTCGGCGATCGTTATCGAGGCCGGCTTGAGTTTTTTGGGGGTCGGGGTTCAGCCGCCGCAGCCCAGCTGGGGACTCATGATAAAAGAGAACTACAATTTCATTATTACGCATAACCCCGCTCTGGCACTGGCGCCGGGAGTGGCGATCATGCTGTTGGTGCTCGCATTCAATTTACTGGGGAATGGATTGCGGGATGTGCTTGATGTAAGGGTATGACGGCAGCCTCGATGGGCCGATGTGCGGATGCCAGAAGCGCTGTTACTCCTTGAATACTTGAACGTTGCGCGTAAAGCTCTCGTCGAGTGAAATAAACGTTTCGGTGCGTTCGATGCCTTTTATCTTTTGCAGCTCGTCGTGCAGAACAAAACGAAGCTGATTGATGTCTTTGCATACGATCTCGGCGAACATGCTGTAGTTGCCAGTGGTATAATTGAGCCGAACGATCTCGGGTATCTTTTGCAGTTCTCGTGCGACACTGTCATAGAGTGAGCTCTTTTCGAGAAAGATACCGATGAACGCAATCACGTCGTAGCCGAGCTGCTTGAGGTCGACATGTAATTTTGTACCTTTCACTACCGAAAGTTCTTGCAGCTTTTTAATACGTACGTGAATCGTACCTCCCGACACGAACAGCTTTTTGCCGAGTTCTGCATAGGAGATCTCCGCGTTCTCCATCATTTCATGTATGATCTGCAGATCTAATTTGTCGAGATTCAATTTGACGCCCATCTTGAAGTTAGTTTTTGAATTTTCTCTAGATTAGATTGCAAATATTTGAATAATTTTGAAAATACAAAAATTTTCTTTCAAAAAATGTGAATAAATCGGGCATTTCTTTAATTTTGCTTCAACAAAGGCAATCGGCGGGGTCGCCTCGCTGGTTAAACCGAAAGTTCTTTGGATATGCGGGAAATGCACTGATGGAAAAAAAGCACATTTCCCGCAAACAATAAAGTCTGACCTTCGGTCTGCCGTCCTACGGCCGGCCAAGATTGTGGAGTGATGAAACTTGGCAGACATGCCCTCTTGTCTCGGGGGTGGGGAGTTCGGGATAAACATAGTGTAATGCCGCATCCGACTAAAATCGGGTTCGACTGGGGTTGACCACCACACATTGCGCTAGCGCCAACCGCCCCGTGGAGGTTCGAATCCTCCCTCTACAGCCGATCATGGTTATTTGCGAAAAAGGCCCCGTTATGCGGGGCTTTTTTGTTTTTAACATGGTCAATACTTTCGGTTTCCCATGATTTTTAGTGATTTAGCTGTCATTATCCGAGTATGGCCGTGGTACGGCCATCGTGGTTGTTACGCAATCATGAAAGCATTCATCTTCAGCCGCCGCCCCTCTCCAACCTTGTCAATCAGCAAAATGCGCTCGAATAAGTCATCTCGGTCAAAAGAATCCGGCATGGCTCTGATCATGGAGATAACTTGTTTTTTCTAAGCATGATTAAAGCCAGCCAATAAACCACGACTTCGGACGACAATCTGTGGCTACGCCATTTTCGGTACCTTTGCGCCCCATGGGCCAGAAAAAACTCATCCGATTCGAGGCGATAAAACACTTCCCCAATGTGCTGCAATATCCCGAAGGCATGGCGGGGAAGTGGGCGGAATTTTATAAGAATGAGCATCCCCTGACACTCGAGCTGGCGTGCGGGAAGGGAGAATATACGGTGGGGCTCGCGCGGATGTACCCCGAGCGGAATTTCCTGGGCGTAGACCTCAAAGGGAACCGCATCTATATCGGCGCGAAACGTTGTCTCGAGGAGCACATCACCAACGCCGCATTCCTGCGCACCAAGATCGACCAGATCAACCACTATTTTGCCCGGAATGAAGTCGCGGAGATCTGGCTAACGTTCCCCGATCCTCAACTGAGGAAATCGCGGGCGCGGCGGCGGCTCACGCATCCCAAATTCCTGAGGCTCTATCAGCAGTTCCTCGTTCCCGGCGGCCTCATCCACCTCAAGACCGACTCGCCCGTGCTCTATACTTTCACGAAATGGGTCATCGAGCTTTGCCAGCTACCGGTACTCGAAGACAACCCGGATATCTATGCCGGCACCGCGCCCGTCAACGACGAGCTGAAGATCAAAACACACTATGAAGGACTCGATATCGCCGGCAGCAACCGCATCCACTATCTCTGTTTTGCCCTGCCGGCCGAACCATTGCCGGATATCGACGACATCCTGCACCAACGATTGATGGAGGTCGAAAAAGGAGAGGAACATGCCATCGCTCATTGAAAAAGAAGACTTCTATTATAACGAGCAGGGGTATATGGTCCTCACTGCACACTACCTGCTAAGACGGGGGTTTTGCTGCGGCAATGGTTGCAAGCATTGTCCATACTATTTCGAAGCCGTCCCCGAGCCGCGGCGCTCGGAATTGCTCGAGAAGAGAAACGCGGACGGGAACACGTCGAAACAAGAGGAAGAGCAATCCTAAATCATATGGCGACAACCCGAAAGAAAAAGAAACCCGCCGCGGGGAAACCAAAACCAACTCATACGGCAGCCGTGCGAAAGGCGGGCGGAAAAAAGGCAAAAGGTGAGGCGGCCCCGGCCAAGGCAAGCCGCCAAGTCGTTGCGAAGAAAAGCGGAGCCTCCGCGCGGGAAAAGCTGATCGCGGTACGCCCTTCGGGCGGCAAGGACGACTCCTTCTTCGAACTGGTTCACGAACTGGCGCGGCAGATACCCAAGGGGCGCGTCACCTCCTTTGGGGCAATCGGCGCGGCGCTGGGGACGCGATCTTCGGCGCGCATGGTGGGATGGGCCATGAACGTGTGTCATCTCTCGCCAAAGCCGGTACCGGCGCATCGCGTCGTCAACAGCGTGGGACTCCTCACGGGACGACATCACTTCAAGGCGCCGGAAAAGATGCAACAGCTACTTGAAAAGGAGGGCGTAGCCGTCGAAAACAACAAGGTCGTCAACTTCCGTCAGCTTTTCTGGGACCCGTCGAAGGAGCTGTGAGGACCGGCCCCGGGGTGGATTGGAATCAATAATACGGACTGATCATCACGTACACCACGACGCCGGTGACCGCAACATAGAGCCACAGCGGCCAGGTGATCTTCGCGAGCCGGCGGTGTTTGTCGAACCTGCCCTGGTACGCGCGCTGCAGCGTGAACAATACGAAGGGAATGATCACCGCCGAGAGAATGATGTGCGACGAAAGGATCACATAATACACATAACGCATGGGACCGGCCTGCGCCTTCTCCCCATCGCTCAATAGCCCGTCGTGATTGAGATCGCCGTAACGCACGGAAGGGTTTGAAGCATGATAGATCACGTACGACGCCAGAAAGATGGTGCTGAGTACGATAGCCGTCCAGTTGGCCCGTTTATGCGCACGGATCTGGCCATGCCTGATAAAATATAGCGACGCCAACAGCAGGATCGCCGTGCTCGAGTTCAGGATCGCGTGAAAAAGCGGCAGCATGCTGGTGTTGAAGCCGAAGTTCAGTTTCGCCTGCGGCACCATGATCAGGAAGGCCACGGCGGCGGGGATCGCGATCGAAACGATGATGATCGCCTTCGTAAAGCTCCTGGGCGCGGGTGGCTGGACGGGTATATTCTGAGACATATAGTTGCTTTTAAGCCTGCGGGTTGGACCCCTCGCGGTACTTACGCGGAACGGTAGGGGTTTGTTTTGCTTTGCGGCTAAAGTAAACGACGCCTATCACGGTGCCCAGCAGGATCACCGCGATGGGAATGGCCATTGGACGGAGCTCGTCAAAGGCCGTAGAATGATAATGCTTATCCTTTTCCAGCATGATGAATACGATGTCATCCGCCAGACGGGCGAGCGCGGCGGTATCGGTACCATGATAATACCCACGGATCACCCGATCCTTATCCAACAAGGCGATATAGTCGGTATGCACAAAATTGGAATCGACGCTCACACTATCCTGTAGCCCCAGCTTCAGCTCATTAAGGGCAAAATCATAGATCGTTTTCTTCGGTCCCGTAAGCATCCACCAGACATCGGAGTTCACGCCGTATTTATCGGCATATTTCCTCAGCACGGGCGCGGAATCGTGGGCCGGGTCGACGGTGAGCGAAAGGAATTTCACAAAGCTCGTGTCGATCCCTTTCGTATCGTCGCGGAGTTTGAGGGCGTCCTGCATATGACGCATATTGCGCGTCAGGATGGGGCAGATACTGCCGCAATGGGTAAAGAAGAAATCGATGATCACCACACGGCCGTGGAGCGAATCCAGCGAGACGGTGTCCCCCAGCTGGTTGACCAGCCTGATGTTGGCCACCTTGTGCCAGATCGTATCATCTATCTCTTTGCCATCCTTGATCCGGGTGGCGATGCTGTCGTAAAAATAGTGCCGGGGCAGCGAGACTCCATATTGTTTGGCGATTCCATAAAACATCAGCGGGATGGCCACCGCGATACAGATCGCCAACAATGCTTTCTTATTCATGATGTGCAAAGGTACGGCGAGCCCGCCTCCTGGCAAAAAGTAAGGCGGCCTCGCCTCCCGCATCATGTCGTTAAAGGCGGAGCCTTTAACGAGGGAACCCGCATCGAATGACGCGGGTTCGGGCATATTTTAACGCGGCATGCCGCGAAACACTTATTACTGCTCTCCGGGCTTTTGAGCCGGGGTAGCGGGCGCTTCTTCACCACCCGCAGGAGCTATCTTGGTATTGTTTTGCTGAACCTGGTACGGATCATAGCGATTCCGCAGCTCACGATAGGAATTGCCATCCGAAACGAAGGCGATAATGAACCAGATGAACAGGCATGCCGGTAGGGCAAGCGTCATCACGAGATTCTTGAGCTCATGGCCAAGGTGCATGAACTCGGCGATGATATAGAAGGCTTTAGCGCACGTGAGGATCAGGTAGACCCCGTTGAGCACATATTTGGGCGGGAACTGGGTCTTGAGGTGGATGGTGGCCAATGCCAGCTCTACCAGGGTAATGCCCAGCAGGACCCAAAAGGTACGCCAGATCGGCTTGGTGTCGAATGTTGTGTGTGCGTTGTCGTGTGTCGGCGTTGCTTGATTAGACATATCAATAAGTTAGAAGATGTTAGAGTAAGTAGAAACAGGTGAATACGAATACCCAAACCAGGTCGACGAAGTGCCAGTACAAACCGGCCTTTTCGATCATCAGATAGTGGCCCCGCTTTTCAAAATCCCCGCGCAGGTTCTTGATCAGCATGATGATGTTGATACAAACACCCGAGAATACGTGGAAACCATGAAAACCGGTGATCGTAAAGAAGAAGTTGCTAAAGTTTGTCGAAGCCTTGGACCCATTGATATTGGGGAAGGGATTGCGTCCCCACCATGCGCCTTCGCCGAAAAGGTGCGTCCATTCCCATGCCTGGCAGCTCAGGAAGGCCAGACCGCCGATGATCGTGAGGATCATGTAGAAGGTTACTTTTTTCCGGTCGCCGGCATGACCTGCGGCCACGGCCAGTACCATGGTCACGGAGCTCATGATGAGAATAAAGGTCATAAGGCTAACGAACACCAGCGGAAGATGCATCGAGCCCATGCCCGGGAAGGCGCGGAAAGCTTCGTTAGGGTCAGGCCAGCTATTGCTGGACATGCGGATCGTACCGTAGGAGATCAGGAAAGCGCCGAAGGTGAAGGCATCGCTCATCAAAAAATACCACATCATCAATTTGCCATACTCCACATTGAAGGGGCTTTTCCCCCCGCTCCACCACTTTGTCCCTGCCGGTATTGCTTGTGCCATATTACTGGTTTGTTAGTTTCGAAGAATTAGTTGAACAAATATTGTTTATTCTTAATTAATAGCCATAAAGAAAATGAACAAATAGATCCATAACAGGTCCACAAAGTGCCAGTACGTACTGAGCAGCTCCACGGGTACACTGTTATAACTCCTCGTCCTCGTCGCAAAGGCCTTGGCCACGGTGAATACCAGGGCAATGACGCCGCCCAGCACATGCACCGCATGCAGCCCCGCGATAATGTATAAGAACTGTCCGCCCCCCGAGCCGTGAAAGGTGATACCGGTATGCCAGATCTGCCGAAAGCCTACAAACTGTAACGTCACGAACAGGATACCTAGTACGGCCGTCAGCGTCAGCATATTCCGGTAACGCTGCATCTCCCTGTCCTTGAATGCCTTCAGCGACATCTGGACCGTGAGGCTGCTCACCAGGATCACCGCCGTCGAATACCAGAATGCCCTGGGTATCGGGAAGGTGGTCCATCCGGGTTGATCCCTTTTTACCACGTATGCGCTGGTCAACCCGGCAAACATCATGATGATGCTTCCCAGGGCAACCCATAACGTGAATTTATGGGGATGTATTTTCTTACGTTGTTCGTTCACAATTTCCATATTACACTGGTTCACATCTCCGGAGCCGCGGTAGCGGCTCGTCCGAAGGACTATCAAATTTTATTCCCCAGCAGCGCCAATAACACCACAGGGAGGTATATATAACTTCCAAACATCACTCTCCTGGCCGCCTTCACCGTCATCTCCCGGTAGAGCCGCACACATTGCGCAACCATGAACAGGTTGGCGATCAGCACGATCACCAGGGAGACGATACCGCTGATGCCGGTAAAATAGGGTAGTATACCTACGGGTATCAGCAACAACGAATAGATGATGGCCTGTATCGCCGAATATTTCGTTGGTCCCTGGTTCGACGGCAGCAGCTTGAAACCCGCCGCCGTATAATCCTTGTGGGCGATCCAGGCAATCGCCCAGAAATGGGGGAATTGCCAGAAGAACTGGATCGCGAAAAGGACCCAGCCGCCTACCGACAGGTTATCGTTCCCGGCCGCCCAGCCGATGAGACAGGGCAAGCTTCCCGGCACAGCCCCCACCAGCACGGAGATCGAGCTGACCTTCTTCAGCGGCGTATAGATAAAAGCATATACGAACAAGCTGAAGGCTGCCAACGCCGCCGCGAGGAAATTGAAGTGCCAGAGGATAAGAACTCCACCTGTGCCGGCGACTACCGCAAAGGTCCAGGCTTCCTGGGTGCTCATGCGGCCTGATGCCACCGGCCGGTTGGCCGTACGTTTCATGAGGGCGTCGGTGTCTTTTTCCACGATCTGGTTGATCGTATTGGCGGCACCGGTGACCAGCATGCCGCCGAGGAAGAAGAGGATGATCGCCACCCAATCGTATTCCTTGACTTTCGGCGCCAGCAAATAGCTGATCAGGGCGGAAAAGACAACCATGAAGCTCAGGTTGAACTTGATCAGCAGTTTGTAATCCTGCAATTTACCGGCAAATTTTAAAGAACTAGATTGCTTCATTAGTGCGCGCTTTCACCGGCCCCCAGCGGTTCCGTCTGCGGGATGAAATCGCGGCCATCCTTGGCATAATCATATGGCCAGCGATGTACTTCCGGGATCTCCCCAGGCCAGTTACCGTGTCCCGGCCGGATCGGCGCCGTCCATTCGAGCGTCGTAGCGCCCCAGGGGTTCCTCGTCATTACCCTACGACCCTTGAAGATCGAGTAGAAGAAGTTGAAGACGAACAGGAGCTGAACGGCAAACGTAATCATCGCTACCGTTGAAATAAACCGGTTGAGGCCACCGAATTGGTTAAACGAGATCCAGTTGCTATAGTCCATATAGCGGCGGGGCATACCGGCCAGACCTTCGTAGTGCATCGGCCAGAAGATCAGATAGGCTCCGACAAAGGTCACCCAGAAGTGAATATAGCCAAGCGTATTGTTCATATACCGGCCGTACATCTTGGGGAACCAGTGATAGATACCGCAAAACATGCCCAGGATACCCGAAACCCCCATTACAATATGGAAGTGGGCGACCACGAAATAGGTATCATGAAGCTGGATATCCAGCGTCGAGTTACCGAGGAAGATACCGGTGAGACCGCCGGAGATAAAGGTGCTTACGAAACCGATGGCGAAAAGCATCCCCACGGTAAAGCGGATATTCCCTCGCCAGAGCGTCGTCAGCCAGTTGAAGACCTTGATGGCGCTGGGCACGGCGATCAGCAGCGTCAACAGTACGAATACCGAGCCCAGGAAGGGGTTCAGACCCGTGACGAACATATGGTGCGCCCAAACCAGGAAGGCCAGGATACATATCGCGAACAGCGAGCCCACCATCGCCATATAACCGAAGATCGGCTTTCGGGCATTGATGGACATAACCTCCGACACAAGACCCATGGCAGGCAGGATAATAATATATACCTCAGGGTGGCCGAGGAACCAGAACAAGTGCTGGTAGAGGATAGCACTGCCGCCTTCATTAGAAAGTGCTTTGCCTGTCTCGGAAAGGAAAATGTCGGAAAGGTAAAAGCTTGTCCCGCCATGACGATCGAATAACAGGAGGATGAGACCAGACAGCAGTACCGGGAAAGACAATACGCCCAGGATCGCAGTGAAGAATATCGCCCAGATAGTGAGCGGCAGGCGGGTCATGCTCATGCCTTTCGTACGCATGTTGAGGATCGTAGATATATAGTTCAAACCACCAAGCAGCGAAGACACTACGAACAGCGCCATGGCGACTATCCAGTAGTCCATACCCGCTCGCGAACCTTCGTTCGCATCGCCCAGCGCGCTCAACGGCGGATAGGAAGTCCAGCCACCGCTGGCGGGACCCGTTGCGAGAAACAGGCTGGAAAACATCACGATGCTGGCCGAGAAGAAGAACCAGTAGGACAGCATATTGAGCATCGGCGAAGCCATATCGCGGGCGCCGATCTGCAGCGGAATAAGGAAGTTGGCGAAGGTACCGCTAAGACCACCCGTGAGTACAAAGAATACCAGGATGGT
>JAICXX010000318.1 GCA_025934485.1 Chitinophagaceae bacterium | reverse complement strand
TAAATCCATTTTTCAATGATCCGTCATCTCCTCACAATAACCCTGCTCTCCTTAACCTCCGCCTGCTTCGCCGCACCAACTCTACCACCGGCCGATGGGCCGGCCGCCGACATCTGGGACTCGCCATCGGGCAAAGACGCCAATCCCGGCACCGACACCGCACCCATGGCCACCGTGAGCGCTGCTCTGCGTAAGGCGCGTGAACTTCGGCGGCTGGCCGATCCTTCCATTGCAGCCGGCGTTCACATCATCCTCAAAGGCGGCGAATACCGGCTTCTCGAACCCATCTTTATAAGACCCGAAGACTCCGGCACCGATACCAGCCCCACCGTCATCGAAGCGGCGCCCGGCGAACAACCCATCCTAAGCGGCGGTCTGCCTGTTCAAGGCTGGCATAAAGTGCAACATGCTCTCCCCGGTCTGCCAAAGGCCGCAACCGGCCGGGTCTGGGAAGCCGATCTTCCGGCCTCGGGCGACGGCATCCTGGGATTTCGCCAACTCTGGGTCAACGGCGCCAAAGCCATCCGCGCCCGCGACGTCAACAAGGATGACGATATGCCGCGTATCCTCTCCATCGACAAAAAACAACAAGCCATCTATATCCCGGCCACACGACCCCTGCCCGCGGACCCCGGTCATATGGAGATGATCATCCACCAGATGTGGGCCATCGCCATACTTCGCATCAAGACCATCGAAAGAACAGGCGACCGCTATAAGCTCACCTTTTTCGAACCCGAAAGCCACATCGAATTCGAACACCCGTGGCCCGCTCCCGTGCTCGACAGCGCCCACAAGCTCAACGGCAGCTCCGCTTACTATCTTACCAACGCGCTCGAATTTCTTGACGAACCCGGCGAATGGTACGAAGATCAGCAAAAAGGAAAATTATATTACTGGCCGGAAAAAGGCGAAGACATGAACACCGCGGCCGTCCGCATACCCGCGCTGACCCAGCTTGTGATCCTCCAGGGCACCATCGACCGCCCCGTGACCCATATCCGGTGGCAGGGCGTCGAATTCTCCTACTCGACCTGGCTCCGCCCTTCCGAACAAGGGCACGTTCCGCTACAGGCAGGGATGTTCCTTCTCGACGCTTATAAGCTCAAGCCCGCAGGCACACCCGAGAAAAATGGCCTCGAGAACCAGGCCTGGATCGGTCGTCCCGCCGCCGCAGTCGAGGCTTCCTATGCCCGAAATCTTGAATTCCGCGATTGCCGGTTTACCCATCTGGCCTCTACTGGACTCGATCTTGTCCGCGGGACAAGCGCGGATAGCATTAGCCGCTGCGAATTCCGCGACATCGGCGGCACGGCGCTGCAACTCGGCGTCTACTCCGATCCCGGTTTTGAAACGCATTTGCCTTACAATCCCACGGACGGGCGCGAGGTCTGCCATGACGAGTGGATCATGGACAACAGCGTCAGGGATTGCACCAACGAAGACTGGGGCTGCGTAGGCATCAGCGCCGGTTATGTCCACGACGTCCACATCGAACACAACGAGGTCAGCGAAGTGTCTTATTCAGGTATCTGTGTAGGATGGGGGTGGACCCGAACGATCAATTGCATGAAGAATAATTACATCACCGGTAACTATGTCCATCACTATGCGAAACATATGTATGACGTGGGCGGCATCTATACGCTTTCGGCACAGCCGGGGACTTTCATCACCGATAATCGCATCGACTCGATCTACCATCCACCCTATGCCCATGATCCGCACCACTGGTTTTATTTCTATTTCGACGAAGGCTCGTCGTATATCACGATAAAAGACAACTGGTGCCCCGAACAAAAATTCATGCGCAATTCAAATGGGCCGGGTAACACCTGGGAGAACAATGGCCCCGAAGTGGCCGATAGCATCAAACAAGCAGCAGGAATCAGAAAATAACCAAACAAGAAATATGTTACGTCTCGGAATACTAGGATTAGGCGAAGGCCGCAGCACGATGTCGGCAGCACTCAACAGCCCCAAATGGGAATTGAAAATGATCTGCGATCTCAACGAAGCGCTCTGCCGCCATCGGGCCGAAGAGTTCAATTTTCCCAAGTATACATTGAACTTCGACGATCTGCTCAACGATCCGGAGATCGACGTCATCGGTATCTATACACCCGACAAATTCCACGCCACCCACGTAAAAGCGGCTTTGTCGCATGGAAAACATGTCGTATGCACTAAACCGTTTATCGACGACCTCGCCGAGGCAAAATCGATCATCGATCTCGTGGAAAGCACCGGCAAAAAGGTTTTCGTAGGTCAGAGTTCCCGTTTCTTCGAACCCATGCGCCGTCAACGCAAGGACTATGAAGAAGGGGTCATCGGCGAGCTGATCACCGTAGAAGCCTATTATCATGCGGACCATCGCTGGTTCCTCGAAAAAGGCTGGTCCCTCGAGAATGCCTTTAAGTGGTTGTACGGTGGTCTCAGCCATCCCGTAGACCTGGTCCGTTGGTACCTGCCCGATATCACCGAGGTCATGGGCTATGGCATGCTCAGCTCGAATGGACGTAAAGGCGGCCTCCATCATGAGGATACCATGCACTTCATCTTCAAGGCCGCCGACGGCCGCGTGGCCCGAGTCAGCGGCGCTTATACCGGACCGGTACAGCCCGTGATCCGCGACAGCGAGATGAGCTGTATCCTCCGTGCCACCGAAGGATGCAGCCAGGCCGATTATATGGACCTGCGTTACGCCGTGACCACCAACACCGGCGAAGAAAAGCTCATCACCTGGGAACACAAGCTCAAACACTATTTCCGTTTCGAAGGCAAGAGCCATCACGCCGGTGAATATCAAAACTACCTGGAATATTTTCACGATAGCATTCTGGGAAACACCACCGCGTATCCAGACGTATATGAAGGCATCGGCACCATCGCCCTGCTCAAGGCTATGGAAGAATCCCTCGCTACCGGCGCACCGGTGAAAGTGCAGTCCATCTTAAACAAATACGGCCTATGAGAGCATTCCTGCAACCGGTGGATTTTGTCATTGTAGTGGCCTACCTATTGATCCTGCTGGCCATCGGCTATTATGTGAGTTTCGTAAAAAAGAAAAAGGAAAATGAGAACCTTTTTCTTGCCGAACGCTCACTCGGCTGGACCAGCATCGGGCTCAACATGTGGGGGACCAATGTGGGACCGTCCATGCTCATTGCTTCCGCAAGCATCGGCTATACCACGGGTATCGTGGCCGGCAATTTCGCCTGGTATGCCTTCGTCTTCATTCTGTTGCTGGCCGTCGTCTTCGCCCCTCGTTATCTCGGCGCGCGGGTATCCACCTTGCCCGAATACATGGGTCTTCGCTTCGGCGAATCCACCCGCAATATCCTTGCCTGGTATACCCTGATCACCATCCTGATCTCCTGGCTTTCGCTGGGTCTCTTCGCCGGCGGCGTGTTGGTCCGCCAGCTGTTGGGACTGCCCATGTGGCTTTCCGTGATCAGCATGGTCGTCCTGGCGACCTTTTTCACCGCCGCGGGTGGACTGAAAGCCATCGCGTATACGAACGTGTTCCAGATGCTGCTCCTGATCGCCGTCAGCGCTGCCCTGGTGTTCATCGGCATCCACCGGATCGGCGGCGTCTCCCAGCTCTTTCATAAAACACCCGCCACCTACTGGAATCTTTTTCTGCCTGCCGGTGACAAGAACTATCCCTGGCCTGCCATCATCCTCGGTTATCCCGTGATGGGCGTGTGGTTCTGGTGTACCGAACAATCGATGGTCCAAAGCGTGCTCGGCGCCCGTAACCTGGAACAGGGACAGCTCGGCGCCAATTTCATCGGCTGGCTCAAGATCCTCGACGTGCCGCTCTTCATCATTCCCGGCGTCCTGTGTTTTATTTTATTTCCCCACCTCCATAACCCCGATGAGGCGTACCTTACCCTCGTGACCCGCCTTTTCCCGCCGGGCATGCGCGGACTGATCATCGTCGTGCTCATCGCCGCGCTGGTAGGGAACATCGGCTCATCGCTCAACTCGGTAAGCACCGTTTTCACTATGGATATCTATATCAAGAAATATCGCCCCGAAGCGTCCAACCGCGAGATCATCCGCATCGGCCGCGTGATCACCGTCGGCGGCGCCATCATCTCCGTGGCCATGGCCCTGGCCATCGATAATATCAAAGGGCTCAACCTCTTTGACGTGTTCCAATCCGTCCTGGGCTTCCTGGCCCCACCGATGTCCGTGGCCTTCCTTCTCGGCGTGCTCTGGCGTGGCGCCACCGCCCGTGCCATCAATGGCGTGCTGACGGTTGGCACCGCCTTTAGCGTAGGCGTCGGCATCCTCTACCTATGGGTGTTCCCTGCCTCCCGGTATCCGCAATGGCCGCATTTCCTCCTCCTCTCGTTCTATATCTTCGTCATCATCACCCTCTGCGCCATCCTGGCCTCCCGCATAGGCTCCGCGGCGCCACTCACCTCCCGGGTCGGCTCCGCCGCCCTTGGCCCTGCCGTCACCACCGGCCGTCCGTCCCGTAAGGTTCGCGTGCTCTGGACCCTCCTGACGATCGTAATGATCGTCCTTTATATCCTTTTCAACGGCCACTCCGCCCACGCGCAATCGGCCCCGGCATCGACAAGTCCAATAC
>JAICXX010000323.1 GCA_025934485.1 Chitinophagaceae bacterium | reverse complement strand
GGTTATAAACCGCGGCATACGATCCGGGTGGTGCTTTTTGCCAATGAAGAGAATGGCGGGCGCGGCGGACAGAAATATGCCGCTGCGGCGAAGGAGGCGGGGGAGAAGCATATCCTTGGCCTGGAGAGCGATGCCGGCGGGTTTACGCCGCGGGCGTTCTCGCTGGGGCTTAGCGACGACCAGCTGGCGAGGGTGCGGGCCTGGATTCCGCTGCTGGAACCGTACGGTGTTTATCAATTTCAGAAGGGTGGCGGCGGGTCGGACGTTTCGCCGATGAAGCCGGTGCTGGGTGCTGTGGTCGGGGAGCTGTTGCCGGATTCGCAGCGGTATTTCGATCTGCATCATAGCCGGGCGGATGTCCTGGAGAATGTGAACAAGCGGGAGCTGGAGCTGGGGACGATCAATATGGCGGCGTTGATCTTCCTGGTCGATAAATATGGGTTCGGAGAATAACTAACACTAAACTGTCTTTTATGAAGAAAGTTCTTGGAATTATCGTGGCCGTCCTGATCATCGGGCTCCTGATCTTTGTCTATGCGCGTTACTATCTCGTCTTTGGTGACGGGGTCAAGGCCGGGACGCTGAACTATGTCGTCCGCAAGGGATATATCTTCAAGACCTATGAGGGGGAGGTGATCCTCACGGGCATCCAGTCGAAGGTGCCCAATTCGATGCAGTCGAATGAATTTCTTTTTTCGGTGGACAATGACGACGTGGCCAGGAAGCTGGAGCTGGCGAGTGGATCGCTGGTGCAGCTGCATTATAAGGAATACAATGGGGCGATCCCCTGGCGGGGGTATAGTAAGTTTATCGTGGATAGCATTGTTTCTATCGAGAAGAAGTAGGGGGTTGGGTTTTGAACCAGGCGATGTATTTCTCCGTTTGCGAGGCGAGGTAATAAGGGAGACTTAAGAGACGGAAAGTCTTGCCGGAAGGGGTGGTAACCGCAGATAAATTTAGTGGTTCCGACCAAAAACGGATGGCCAGGTCGTGAGGCGCTTCGTCCATAAATATGTGTAGGGACTTTAGAGAACCTGTCTTACCAGCTTTGACTTCAATTGGGATCAACTGGCCTTCATAAGGATAGATATAGTCGACCTCCGCGAGGGACGTCTTTTTTTCTCTAACCCAAAAATTCAGGCTGCTCAATGGGCTGTAATTAAGTGCAATTAACTCTTGTCCCACCAGGTGTTCTATGATCGTTCCCTGATAGACTTCGTTTAGATCTTCTGTGCCTAAAATTTCTGTTTGAATTCCCAGAAAATGGTTCATCATTCCGGTGTCGAGCACCTGCAGTCTCGGGGATTTACGAAAGTCGGGTATGAGCGGCAGAGTGGGGCTGATCGTTGGGTACAATAACGAAAGCAAAAAGACTCTTTCAAGGGTCCTCAACGCTTCGCCGACTTCCTTAGAGCCATAATCGGATCGGCCAAAATGTTGGAATTTGATCCTTTTTCCCGCTTCTGTAAAACTGACGCGGATACAATGCCTGATCACTCGCACATGTGAATCTGTTTTGCCATATTTTTCAACGTCGTCGAGATAGGCATTGATCAGTCGGTTATAAATAGTGGGCAATGCAGTAAGGTCTTCTTTTTCTGCGTAGTTCGCGACGATCTCCGGCATTCCCCCGACGAGGGCATAAGTATGAAATAGGCTTAATAGCGTTTGATGAGCAAAGTCGTTTAGGGGAAGGTGCTCCAATTGCTCAAACGCCTGATCTTTACCAAGCGCCTTTAGAAACTCCGGAAAGCTTACCGGCCGCATTACTCTATATTCGACTCTGCCTACCGGTACATTGGTTTTTCTATGCAGGATAGTTTCCAACAATGAGCCTGCTGCGATCACCCTGAGGTCGGGATATTCTTCGTAAAAATATCTTAGCATGTTCAGGGCGCCATCTACCTGCTGGATCTCATCTATAAATAAAAGAGTGTCGGCCCTATGGGCTAATTCTTTTTCTTTTGCGAAAAATATCGCTTGTATGAGCTTATGAACATCCGGGGAAGTCGTAAATAGGTTTTTGTCGGCAGGAGTTTCGAGATTTAATTTGATATAATGGTTAAAGGTCTTGCCAAATGCATCAACGACGGTTGTCTTTCCTACCTGGCGAGCGCCACGTAGGATTAGGGGTTTGCGGTCGGGCGAATTAGACCAGGTTTTAAGATCGTTTATAATTTTTCTATAAAACATTGATAATAATAAAATTGTAATTTATTTTGCACAAAGTTAGGGTTGTTTTGTTTGTTTTTTTGCACAAAGTTAGGGTTGTTTTGTGTGAAATTTTGCACAAAGTTAGGGTTGTTTGAGCGCGCGGCTAGGCCAGGAGGAGGAAGATGGTGGGTTGCTTTTGGATGTCGGGGGGCGGCGTGGTGCGCCATTGGGCTATCGTCCGGGTGCGGATGTACTGGGTCGGGCCGGTGAGGTTAGCGGCGATGCAGAGACGGGTCGTGGGCTTGCAGGCGGCGAGGAGCGCGGTGAGGAGGGCGTTGTTGCGGTATGGAGTCTCGATGAAGATCTGGGTGCAGTCGAGACGCTGGGATTCGGTTTCGAGATCGCGCAGGGCCTTGGTGCGGGCGGCGTTGTCGACGGGGAGATAGCCGGAGAACCGGAATTGCTGGCCGTTTAGGCCGCTGGCCATAAGGGCTAGGAGGATGGAGCTGGGCCCCACGAGCGGCTTGACGATGGCGCCGGCTTCGTGCGCGGCCGCGGTGAGGAGCTGACCGGGGTCGGCGACGCCGGGGCAGCCTGCCTCGCTGATAATGCCGATGGTCTTGCCTTCTTTGAGCTTTTGGCGGAAGACCGATCGTACTTCTTCTTCGGCTTTATGGATGGTGTGCCATTCGTAGTTGTCGATCACCATTTCTTTCCACAGCATTTTTAGATAACGACGGGCAGACCTTGGGTTTTCGACGAAGAAGACCTGGCACTCTTTGACGGCATCGAGGATGTAGGCGGGGAGCGGCGCCAGCGCGTGCTCGTCGAGGAAGGTGGGGATGAGATAGAGCGTCGAGCCGTGGGGCGGCTGGGATGGTTGCTTGTCGGCCATGCTTATTCGAGATTCTGATGATAGAGACTGATCGTTGCGGCGATGACGGCATAGGCAGGGGCCAGGACCCAGCCGAGGATGGGGACGAAGTGCATCCCGTAAAAGATGATGCCATTACCGATGGCGAGGCCTTTGTGCTGACCGATATAAGCATGCGCCTCGGACTGGGACAGCTTGTGCCGCTGGCAGCTATAGTCGAGCATGGAGAAGCCGTAATAGTAGCATTCGACGAAGGTGGAGATCACGGGCGTGATCCAGCCGATGAGCGGAATGAACGATAGGATGAGGATACAGATCGTGTAGACCGTTTGCCACGTTATGTTGCGCAGCGCCACGCGGATGCCACGACGCATGTCCCGCATCATTTGGCCCCGGTCGAAATTGAAATCGTCGGTGGCGCCGTGGATCAACCCTTCCGTGAGTTGGCTCAGGTAGGCGAATAGGGGGGAGCCGATGATCAGGAATAGATATTTGAAGAGCGAGAAATAGAAAAAGACGAGCGTCAGATGCACCATCATGCCGCCCATGACGAAGAAGAAGCTAAGGGTAGCGCTTTGACGATGTTGCAGGAACCTGTCGATATGCAGAAAATGACTGAGGTCGCCGACAGCTATCACGGCGGAGCTCCAGAAGAAATACATCCCCACGCAGAAAAGCACCGCATAGAGTATTCCCGGGATCAGGATCCACTTCCAGAGCTTGTGTTTCGTGATGAAATGGTGAGCTTTGACGTAACTTTGGAACGCTATGATGATTTCTTTGAGCATGAACGGCTCAAACCTACGTAATTATGACGAAACTGCCCACGGCAGTTCATCGAGACAATTGAAAAGACGTAATGACACGAGATAAGCGACAAAAGGAAGGGCCATTGCAACCCCTTCCGGACACCTTTTATGACCGGGCGAATGTGGTTACGATTGCGCGTGAGCTGCTGGGTAAGGTGCTCGTGACCGAGTTTGGCGGGCGGCGGACTTCGGGGCGGATCGTCGAGGTCGAGGCCTATAACGGGGTTGTCGACCGTGCGTCGCACGCGTGGAACGGGCGGCGGACGAAACGGACGGAGGTGATGTTTGGCGCGGGGGGAAGGGCCTATGTCTATCTCATCTATGGCATTCATCATCTTTTCAATGTCGTCACTAATCGTTCCGGGGTGCCGCATGCCGTGCTGGTGCGCGCCCTGGAGCCGTTGGAGGGTATACCGGTGATGCTGGAACGAGTGGGGAAGCCGCGGCTCGATCATACGCTTACTCGGGGACCGGGGAATCTTTCTCGGGCGTTGGGCTTGTTGACGACACATACCGGCGTCACCCTTTCCGGTGGGGAGATCTGGATCGGTGATGATGGGACGCGGGTGCCGCGGTCGCGGATCGTCGTGACGCCGCGTATCGGTGTGGACTATGCGGG
>JAICXX010000278.1 GCA_025934485.1 Chitinophagaceae bacterium | reverse complement strand
GGCGTCAGTGTGAGCAAGCGAGAGCGGGACAAGACTATGAAGAATCTACGGGAAGACGTGAGGGCGCATGAGGCGACGAAGCAAGTGGTAGGGCATGATATTACACACTTCCGGATACGGCAGGCCTTTCTGGATAAGAAGCAGGTGGCGCTGACGCATAAACGCGTAGATGCCGATCGGCGCGTCGCGCGAGAGCAGGGCATCGATCACCCTCTAGGGAAGGCAAGGCGCCAGATACGGGAAGAAGATCAACGGTCGAGAGACCAACATAGTTAGGGTCTCAGCCTGAGACGCCAGGTTGCATGCAGCCGGGGCCGGCCGGGACGACGGAGTTCGGAAGTCGGACCTGCGCCCAAGAGAGAGGGGCGCCTGTGGTCCGACGGGGAGCCGACGGCCTTTAAGAATTGCGGAAAGGAGGTCAGACGGGAGTAATCCTGTGTGGCCTCCTTTTCTATTTCGAAGCCCATGCTGTGGAAGAATGTCTCGGCTTCTTCGAAGCTGGTGAACTTCTTTTCTTCGAGGCCGTGTTCTTCGGACCACTGGCGCCAGGCGGCGCTTCTCATGCCGGCGTCGTCTTCCGCTCTTTTTATGTAGATGTCGGCGGTGATCCACCGGCTGGAAGACGGGCCAGCGGAAGTCGGGTGGCCCGGCCGAGAGAGGAGGGCCTTGCGGATGTTGGTGCAGAGTTGGGCTTTTTCGGTGGGGTCGAGGTATACCATCAGCCCTTCGTTGATGATCGTGAGGGGGCCGGCGGGGAATTTATTTATGACGGCCTCGAAGGCGGCCGGGTCGAGGGCGTTGAGGGGTTGGAGCTCGTAGTGGCCGGGAAGGCTGTCCGGGGACGTCGCGGCGGCGGTTGCCGTGAGGGCGTCGATGAAGCGTTGTTTGCCGGCGATGATATTGGGAAGATCGGTGTCGATGTAGAATACGGGCTTTTTGTGGCTCAGGTCGAGGCCGCGGAAAGAGAAACCGGAGGAAATTTCCAGGATGTTCGTCGCCGTTAGGTCTTCGAGGAGCTGGTTGATGCTCCAGTAGCGGCTTTCGAAGTGCATGACGCGCATCCAGTAGTCGACGGGGTCGATGTCGATTCCCGAGGAGAGGGATGTGAATTGCGCAGGGTCAACAAGGGCGGCGGCTTCACGGACGTAGGGGATCGAGGTATGACTCTTCATCATCAGCAGTGCATAGGCGGAGGGACTGATGGTTTCGTTGGCTTCCATGTGACGAAGTTAGCTATTCTTCGGGCAGGGCGAGTGCGGCGTATAGTTGGGTGCGGCCAAACGCGGAGGGTTGCGTGCCGAGTTTTTGGATGCGCGGCCAACCGGTGGATTGGAGCAGGTGGGTCGCATTGGTGAAGCTTAGAGGATAGGGGACCCAGCGGGCGACGGGGATGTCGGTGTCGTATTCGATCAGCAGGAGGGCACCGGTCTTAAGCCGGGTGAGGAAGGCTAGCTGATCTTCGACATAGTGCAGCGAGTTGGCCATGAGGATGCCGTGGTATTGCAGGGGCTGGGTGCCGGGCCAGAGGCGATCGGGAATAGAGGCGGAGGGTGCGGACGTGGGCGGCTCGAATTCGAGGGTGGTGAAGTCGGCGGCGCGGGGATGGATGGAGACGCCGTGCGGCGTGGTTTGCGGGGCGACAGTGGGACGGAGGTCGATGGCTTCGATGGAGCTGCCGGGCGGGAGGAGGTCGGCGAGGGCGAGGGTGAACGTGCCGCTGCCACAGCCTAGATCGGCCCAGCGCATGGGGGTCGTTTGATTATGGAACCAGGGAGTGTCGATGAGGGAGACGGCGTCGCGGTGTGTCATAACTTCTGCGAAGGTAGGACCTCGGGTGTATTGAAGGTGCTCGAAACTCGCACGGATGGAGAGCCGGGGCTGCAACCGATTGCTGTATGACCTAAATGCCCTAAATTAGGGCATGCGAAATACCCTTTTTAGCCTCCTGACCCTGGCTTTGCTTGCCGGTACGGGGCAAGTCCATGCTACCGTGAAATCCTGGCAGAAGCAATCCGACGGCGTCGCCTTCTCGCTCGACGTAGGCGTGATGAAGGTCCGGATATGCACACCGGACATTATCGAGGTACAGTATTCCATAGAGCCGCGGTTGCAACAGCGATTGAGCTTGGTTGTGAACAATCGGTTTGCACCGGCAGGGGCCTTTACGGTGTCGGAGACGGGAGACGAGGTGGTCATCGTGACTTCCCGGTTGCGCATTGTCGTTGACAAGGCCACCAACGCGGTGAGCTATTCCGACCTCGGAGGACGGGTGATCCTCGCCGAAGATGGCCGCAGCAATAAATGGATGGACCGGCAGGTGCTGGCTACATCGATCTCGACCTTTAGCTGTTCGACGCAGTTCGAGAGTCCCGCCAACGAGGGGCTGTTCGGGCTCGGCTGTCATCCGCTCGACAGCGGCGCGATCGACTACAAGGGCCGCGACCAGGATATGCTGATCAAATATATGACGGGGGCGATCCCGGTTCTGTTGAGTACTCGCGGGTACGGACTGATGTGGGATAACTATTCGGCTTCCAAATTCTATGGCGGCGTCGACGGCAATACCAAATTCAAATATGTTTCGGAGAGCGGCAACCAGGTCGACTACTATTTCTTCTACGGGCCCACCTTCGACAAGATCATCTCGCTGTACCGGGATGCGACGGGCAGGGCGCCGATGTTTGCGAAGTGGGCTTATGGACTCTTTCAGTCTCAGGACAGGTATATGTCGCAGAAGGAGGTGCTGGCGGCGGGTTCGGGCTACCGGTCGCGGCACATACCCGTTGACGTTATCGTACAGGACTGGTATTACTGGGAGCCGCTGCCGATCGGGTCGCATGTGATGAATCCGCAGCGTTATCCGGACCCAAAGGGTATGCTGGACACCCTGCATGCCGAGAACTTGCATGGGATGATCTCGATATGGCCGGTGTTTGGCAAGGGGACGAACGATTATAATGCGCTTGCGGCTATCGGCGGACTGACGTCGATCACGTGGGACAATGTGGTGACGCATACATTCGACACGTATTATGATGCGCATAATCCCAATGCCCGGAAGCTGTACTGGGAGCAGGCGCGCGATAGTTTGATCAAACGGTATGGCTGGGATGCGTGGTGGATCGATCAGTGTGAGCCGGATAATGGCAATTTGTTAGATGCCCGGCGGCTGGCGCAGTTCTATACGGGCCGCGGTGTGGATTACTTCAATACCTATTCGTTGATGCATACGGACGGGGTCTATAAGGGCTGGCGCAAGGATATCCCCGGCAAGCGGGCATTCTTCCTCGCGCGGCAGAGTTTTGCGGGGGAGCAGCGGAATGCAGCAACCCTTTGGTCATCTGACATTCAGTGTACCTGGCATGATTTCCAGGACCAGGTGCCACAGGGTATCAACGCTTGTGCTTCGGGCATCCCGTATTGGACATCGGATATCGGCGGGTATCATCTCAACTGGCAGGCGCCGAATTGGAGTACGGCGGCAAATAGGGAACTTTTCACCCGTTGGTTCGAATTCGGCACGTTTTGTCCGATCTTTAGGATCCATGGTAAGGGGGAGCGGGCGTTGTATTCGCGGAATTGGGATGAGGCGACCCGTTCGATCTTGTTGAACTATGATAAGCTCCGGTATCGGCTTCTTCCTTATATCTATTCGCTTGCGGGGGCGGTGACGCAGGACAACTATACGATCATGCGGGATCTGGCTTTTGATTTCCCGGAGGATACGGCGGTGTATGGGGTTCGCGATCAGTATATGTTTGGGCCGGCTTTCCTCGTGAATCCGGTGACTACTCCGGGTGCGGCTACTCGTAGCGTGTATCTGCCTAACGCCACGTGGTATGATTTCTGGACGGGCAAGCGGGTACATGGCGGCGAGCGGGTCGACGCGGAGGCGCCTATAGGCGTGATGCCGCTTTATGTACGCGCGGGTTCGGTGGTGCCGATGGGACCGGAGCTCGAGTATGCAACCGAGCGGCCGGCCGATACGATCGAGCTGCGTATCTATCCCGGTGGGGATGGGACCTTCACCCTTTATGAGGATGCGAATGATGGGTATGAGTATGAGGAGGGGCAGTTTGCTACGACTAAGATCGCTTATCACGACAAGCGGCATATGCTGGAGATCGGCGAGACTCATGGCAGTTTTCCCGGGATGTTGAAGAAGCGGGTGTTCAATGTCGTTATGGTGAGTGAGGGCAAGGGCGTCGGGGATGCAACGACTGCGACGCCGCTGAAGCGGGTGGTTTATCTCGGGAAGGCGATGAATGTGCCGTTGCCGGATGGGGTGACGCGGACGACCCGGTAGGGTCTGGCTGCATCGGGCCAGGACTGTTGAACGGAGCGTCGCAACGGCTGCTTAATCAGGGGACTTTTGCTCGCCCCACCTTTTTAATATTTATTTCGTATGCGAATCGTGTCATTGCTCGCTGTTTGTTTGCTTGTTGCGGCGGCTCTGCATGCTGAGGGGCCGGCGCCTGCGGACACGGCGCGGTTCAAGGCTTTGATGCGGAAGGCTCACCCCTTCTTCGAGACCGATCCCGATTCCGCCAATTACTACCTGCTGCAGGCGCGGGCGCTGGCTGTCGCGAATCATAACCGTCAGGAGTATGCGGATGCCGGCATCCAAATCGGAAATTACTTTCGGAGCAAAGGCGACTATACTGCCGTCATGCCCTATTTCACGGAGGCGAGGGCCATCTATGACTCGCTTCACGACTGGCTGGGTCAGGGCAATTGCGCGATGTGTACCGCGCTACTCTACAAGGATATCTCGGCCAGGAACAGAAACCCGATGCTGATCAACCAGGCCATCGATCAGGCGATCCAGGCCTATGGCTTTTTCTCGGGCGGCCACGACACGGCGAGAATGTGCAACGCCCTCAACACGCAAGGCATTATCTATCGCGATAAGGCAAAAACCAAGGAGTTTGCATCCTATTACGATACGGCCTATGCGCGGTATCTTTTGGCGCTCGACCTGGTTAACCGAAGCGGCAAGGGAAAGGACATGCTGGGGATGTTCTACAACAATATCTCGCAGATCTTTCTCGAATATAAGAATGACCCGCGTGGGACGATCCGCTATCTCCGGCTTGCGCAGGACTTTAACCGGGCCAGGAATAACCGGGCGGCTCTTACCTATAATGACAACAACTTTTCGGAGGCGTATCTTGCTTTGGGAAAAGTCGATAGCGCGATCTATTATGCCCGGGATATGCTGGCGATCTCGACGAAACTGGATCTGGCGGACCGCCGGTATGATTCGTATGATCAGCTTTATGTTTGTTTCGATCAGGACAAACGGTACGACAGCGCGCTCCACTATTATAAGGCCGCCATGGATCTCAACGACAGTATGACGAGCCTCGCAAAGACCAAAGAAGTGGTTGCGCTGCAGGAGAAATACAACGGCGTCAAAAAGGAAATGGACATCAAGACGCTCAATGCGGAGAATTCGGCTAAGAACAAGGAGATCGCTTTCCTTGTCGTCGTGCTGACGTTTTTGGTGGTGCTTGTTGCAGGCTTTAGCTATCTGATAGCGCGGTTACGGGCGCAGAAGAGACAAATCGCCGATCAGAGCGTTCGGCTCGAGGTCATGTTGCGCGAGCTGCATCATCGCGTCAAGAACAACTTGCAGATCGTCTCTTCATTGCTGGGACTGCAACGTTATAAGAGCGAGGATGCGGCGGCCATCAGCGTGCTGCAGGAGAGCCAGGACCGGGTGCAGGCCATGAGTCTCATCCATCAGCGGCTTTATAAGAATGATGCGTTGAGTTCGGTGAATATCCGGGAGTACCTGGTCGATCTTTGCGAGTCGCTGTTGTCGTCTTATGGATACGATAGGGACCGGTTTGATCTTGACATTTCCGTGTGCACCGATGTGTTGGATATCGATCAGGCTTTACCGATAGGGTTGATCGTCAATGAGCTGGTGACTAACGCCTTTAAGTATGCTTACCCGGGGGTGGGACGGCCTGCTTTGTGCATTTCTTTGGAGCAGGATCACCGGAATATGACCTTGGTGGTGCGTGACAATGGCGTGGGGATCGATGAGGAGCGGTGGCGGCAGGGGAAGGACTCGTTTGGGAAGCAGCTTATCGGGGCGCTTTGTAAGCAGTTGCGGGCGACGCAGCAGATGGCGGCGGGCGTTGGTGCGGCGGGGACTGGCGCGGGCGGTATGGCGGGGACGGAGATCACGATCACGATACCGAAGGAGGCGGCGGCCTAATTGCTTATGCAGATCAATATAATGATAGTCGAGGATGAGCAGCTGATCGCTTTGGAGCTGGCCGCGGGGCTGGAGCGGGACGGCTATCGGGTGGCGGGCATTGCCGATACATTCGAAGAGGCTCGGGACATCTTTATGCGCGAGGTGGTCGATATTGTGTTGATGGATATTCATATTCGCGGGCGGCTGGATGGGGTCGACACGGCGGCGGAGCTGAT
>JAICXX010000258.1 GCA_025934485.1 Chitinophagaceae bacterium | reverse complement strand
GCTCGAGGCTATCAAATGTGCGACGGTGAATGCCGCTGCGCTGATAGGCATCTCGGATAAAGCGGGGACCATCGAGCCGGGCAAGTGGGCGGATATTGTGGCGGTGGAGGGTGATCCTACGCGCGATATTCATGCCATGGGACAGGTGCGGTTTGTGATGAAAGAGGGGGTTGTGTATAAGAATGAATAGTTTAAATGAAAGACCCACCGTGAAGCGGGTCTTGTTTTCAATAATTGTGTTTGTTCTTGAGCTCTTCGAGGCTGTACGCTTTTCTCGATAAAACTTTGTGTAGCGTATAGTTGGATTCGCGGCCGAGGGTAACTTCTTTGATGATGACACTGTCGCCTTCGCAGTTGTAAGTATAGGTAGTTTGTTCCGGGTCGGAGCTGCCTATATAGATGCGAAAATTCGCAGAATCGGTTAGATAATCAATGTCTCCGCCTATTGGTACAATCCGGAAGATCTCCACGAATAATTTGCCGTCGCAAACATGAGCAGTTCCCCTGTACGTCTTTGTACAGGAACTGAGAAGCACGATGAGTGCCAGGTACAAGAGTCTTGATGAACGTGTAATCTGCATGCTCCGGCCCTCTTATATTGTTCCGCCGAGGACACCCCGGCAAATATTCCGGTGTAACCCGCGTGGTAGTTACCAACCGCAGCCGCGTCCGTAAATGTAATGTTGTTTATCCAGGTGAACTGCACAGGGAGTGCAGCGCTTAGATAAGGAGTTGCTCATAAAAAAGGGTTAAAGGTATTTAGGAAATATGGTCAGGA
This sequence comes from Chitinophagaceae bacterium, assembly GCA_025934485.1. GTDB lineage: Bacteria > Bacteroidota > Bacteroidia > Chitinophagales > Chitinophagaceae > Puia. Next base: position 6,474 of record JAICXX010000258.1, on the reverse strand, counting down.
GGGACGGAACATAGGCAAGCTAATTCTTGTATAGCAAATTTCCAAGGATTCATTGTACAGTCAGCGAAAAAAAAGGTGTAATAGATGCAGCGAAACGCTGGGTGATACACGGTTATATCGTATATGAGCACATGTATTGGTCAAAACTGCACGCTTATACATTTATTGACACGCAAGGCGATGCGATAAGAACGAATGGTTTTGGGGTTGACGGGGCCCGCGAAAATGCTTATTTTGAGGCACTATGAACAAACACTCTCTCCTAAGCCTATCCGCTGTAGCCTTGATCCTGCTCACTGTATTGCTACCGGCGTGTACGAAATCGGGCAGCAAAACGCCTTCGCTTGTTATCGACTCCATTTCCACGACGTCTTTCCATGGTGGTGATACGGTCACCGTATATGGGAAGAACCTGCCTGCCAATGCCGGCGCCTTTACGGTGTTGCTCAATGGGAAGCCGTTCCAACTTCTGAGTGCGGGTGCGGACAGCATCGTGGTCGTCGTGCCGAAGATGGCCGGGAGCGGGCCGGTCGTGGTAACGGTGGGTAATGATTCTATCAGGGGTCCGGCGGTAACCTACAATTATGTGGCGACGGTGACGACCATAGCCGGCAACGGAATAGCGGGAAATGTCAACGGGCCGGCGCTTGCTTCTTCTTTTAACTGTCCCTGGGGAATCACAGCCGATGCCAATGGCGATCTTTATATTGCGGATGAATATAATCGGCTGATACGAAAATATACCGCGGCCAGTGCGACCATCTCGCAGCTCGCTATTCCGGATTCGGTAATCTTTTATTCGCCATACAATATTGCATTGGACCGCGTGACGCATAATTTATACGTGACGGATTTCAATACCCATGTAGTCAAGGTCCACCCCGACAATAGTGCGACGACGATCTATAATGATTCCGCGACGACAGCGGGAATAGCCGTTGGTCCGGATGGCTATCTTTATGTTGCCAATGACAATTATGGTTTGGTGATTCGAATGGACACCAGCGGCAACAACCGGTCGCTTGTCGCCAACAATATCCTGACACCGCGCAACCTTTGGTTTGACAAGGCCGGAGACCTTTGGGTCTCGGCGTACGGTATCTATGAGATTTCATCCAAGGGTACGAAAAGCGAGGTCTTTTTTGACAAATCGTTCCAGGGGTGGGAAGTTGCAAAGGATACGCTGGGGAATCTCTATGAGGCGGATCATTTCGGCAACACCCTTAGGATGATCGAGGCTTCGACCGGACGCGTCTTTACGGTCGCGGGAAGCGGCAATGCAGCCGACGTCGATGGAGTCGGGATGAACGCGAGCTTCAACGGACCGCGCGGGCTTTGTATCGATGACAATGGCGTGCTTTACATGACTACTTATAACGATGCTACCCAAGGGGGGAATGAGGTGCGGAAGATCACGATCCAATAACGGGGCTTGTTATTTTAATGGGTATTGGGGGTGGATGTAGGCTATTTCGCCGTTGAGCTTGATGGTAGAGGCCGACGGTGGCCCGCCGAAAGCGAAGCCGCGGGAAAGGTCGCGGGCTTCGCGTAAGTTGGGTTTTATGGGGACGGGGCCATTATAAAGAGTGACAGTGAAAGATTCCCCCTGCTTGCGGGGCGTTAGGTAGACAGCGAAAACGCTTAGATCGTTGCATGGATGGGCTGGGCGGCTCGATACATGGTTGGGCGGTCGCTGAACGGAGCGTCGCAACGGTGTTTAATCTGGCGATGCTGTTGGCCCAACCATCTTCTACTCTGACCTGAGACTGCGGACTGGGTTCATCAGGGCCGCTTTTACCGATTGAAAACTGACGGTGATCAGGGTTATCAATAAGAGACCCGCACCGGCGGAGGCGAAGATCCACCAGGACATCGGGGCATGGTAGGGGTATTTGCTCAGCCATTGATACATGCCCCAATACGCAAGCGGAATGGCGATCAACATGGACAAGGCCGTGAGCCTGACAAAGTCTTTGCTTAGGAGGCCCCAGAGATTGACCACCCCTGCACCGAGGACCTTGCGGACGCCGATCTCTTTCGTGCGTTGCTCGGCGACGAAGGCGGCCAGGCCGAAGAGGCCGAGACAGGAGATGAGGATCGCCAGCGCGGTAAACACGGAGGCGAGGTTGCCGATGCGTTCTTCCGCGGCGAATTTCTTTGTATAGGCGTCGTCGACGAAGCTGTAGATAAAGGGGCTGGCGGGGTTGTATTTTTTGAATAGCGGCTCCATCTTTGCGAGGGCGGCACTCGTGGTGAGTTTTGGGTTGATGCGGATGATGATATTGCTGACATATGAGCCGCCGACAAAGATCGCGGGTGCGATGGGTTCGTAGGGCGAGTTGGTGAGCATGTTCGCGACAACACCGATGATATGATATTGTTTGCCGAAGAAGGTAACGGTTTCGCCTACTGGATCTTTGATACCGATTAGTTTCGCGGCGGTGTCGTTGAGGATCATCGCGCTGCTGTCCGTGAGATAGGTGCGGGAGAAATCTCGGCCTTGGAGGATCGTCCAGCCGATGGTCCTGCCGAAATCGGGACTGACGTTGACGTTGTTGAAATCGAGATAGGCCTGATCCGGGCGTTTTCCGCGCCAGTCGAGTGCATTGTTGTGCGTGAAGCCGGTGGGAAGGAGGTTCGAGGCGCCGACGTTTGCTGCGATACCCTGTTCGAGAAGTTCGGTGCGGAGAGCCTCATAGTGCTGGTTGAGTTCGGGGGTGTTCATGCCTACGGTGACGAGTCCTTCGCGGGAGTAGCCTACCGGCCTGTCCTTTGTGTACATGATCTGCCTGTAGACGATGATGGTGCCGATGATGAGTGTTAGGGAGACGGTGAATTGGAGGACGACCAATACTTGTCTTGGGATCGATGCGCTGCGGCCGGCCTTAAAAGTGCCCTTGAGGACTTTGACGGGTTTGAATCTGCTGAGGTAGAAGGCGGGATAGCTGCCGGCGAGGAGGCCGGTGAATACGGCGAAGGCGATGACGCTGCACCAGAAGATGGGGTTCGTGTAGGGCATGTGGATATCCTTGGCCGCGAGTTGATTGAATGCCGGTAGCGCAATGGCGGCAATGAGGATGGCCAGGACCAGTGAGAGGAAAGAAACGAGGATGGATTCGCTCAGGAACTGGGTGATGAGGTTGCCAGTGAGGGAGCCTAACGTTTTTCTTATGCCGACCTCACGTGCGCGTTTTTCGCTGCGGGCGGTGCTTAGGTTCATGAAATTGATGCATGCCAACAGCAGGACGAAGCCGCCGATGAGTCCGAAGAGCCATACGAAACGGATGGCGCCGGTACCGGCGGGTTTGCCCTCTTCGAAATCGCCGTAGAGATGGTCTTTGTCGAACGGGTAGATCAGTGCCTCTTCGCGGTTTGTGTTGATATACGGAGTGGGGACCAGGTGGACGCGGGCTGTGGCCTGTTCAGCGGTTATGCCTGGCTGTAGCTCGACGTAGAGAAAGCCGTTATGATCGTTCCAGTTCGTATTCTGATTATAATAAGCATTCGCCTGGTTGCTCCAGGGTTTTATGACTTCGAGACCGAAGAGACTGCTGTTTTTGGGGATATCGGCAAAGACACCGCCGACGCTAAGCGGGAGGGTGTTGTCGAGCTTGATCGTTTGGCCCATGGGGTCGGTGTTGCCGAAGAGGGCCGTGGCGAGGTGCTGTGAGATCAGGGCGGTGCTGGGGTCGGCGATGGCGGCGGCGTTGCCGCGGAGGATGGGGAGGCCGAGGATGGCCGGGAAACCCTTTTGGGCCCAGAGGGTAGTGGTCTGGAAGACTTTGTCGCCGTAGCTGATGAGATTTTCGGCGGGAAAGTCGGTCATGGCGGTGCGGCTAAAGAGGTCTTTGTATTGGTCGTGGAAGGTCTGGCCCATGGGTTCGGCGATGACGGGACCCGTGTCGTAGCCGCCGCCTTTTGAAGATTGGGTGACCATGCCGCGGGCGATGCGTTTGTGGTTGGTGAAGAAGTGGTCATAGCTAAATTCGTCGGCTATCCATAGACCGATGAGGAGGGCAATGGCCATGCCGGTGGCGAGGCCGGTAATGTTTATAATGGTGTAGGCGCGGTTCTTGGTAAGATGGCGCCAGGCGACGGTGAAATAATTCTTTAGCATGGGGTTTGCTGTGCTAAGATGATGCCGGGAATATAATTTATTGATAATGTTTGGCTTGTGCTGGAGGTTTGGTCGGATGGCGTTCGGATTCGATACAGCGGATGTCCGCTGGTAAATTTTGTGATGATTTAAGGAAATAAGGGCGTAAATTTTGGCTGATGAAGACACAACGCATTAATCTTAAGCCGGTTCGTTGGACTGTTTTTCTTTTATTTCTTGGTTTTTTTGGGTGTGGCCGCGGCGGTGGGGCTAGTGGGCATAGGGGTATGGCTCAGCCTGAGGGGCCTGCGGCTGACGCCAGCTCGGGGGCTGTGGGTTCTGCACCGGGCGATGCGGCTGGGGCAGGGTCTGCTGCTGCGTCCGGGGCTGCTACGGCAGGGGCCGGGTCTGCAACGGGGCCGGTGACTTATGCGGTGTATATGGATAATTCGGCGAGTATGGATGGGTATTTGGCCGGTGCGGGGACCGATTTTAAGAATGACGTGCATACTTTATTGAAGGACTTGCAGACGCAGGGCATTGCCGATACGATCGATCTGGGTTATGTCAACGAGCGGATCTGCCCGTACCGCAACCATGCGACGGCGGCGGAGGTCAATGCGTTTATCCGGACGTTGAATCATGACAGTCTTGTCCGGAATGGATGCGGGCGGAAGGATTCCTATATGGATGCGATGTTGCAGCAGGTGATAGGCTCCAACCCCGATGCGGTCCATGTGCTGATCTCCGATTATATTTTTTCGATAGGGCGGGGCAATTCTTCGGAGCTGTTGAAGCAGCAGGGGGACAATGTGGAAACGGTACTATCGGGTGAGCTGCGCAAACGGGATTTTAGTACGATGATCCTTAAATTTAGTTCGGGTTTTGATGGACTTTATTACGTGGAGTCGCGCGGGGGAGGCAATGGGTCTGCTGTGTCTGTTCGCGGAATCCGACGACCATACTATATGCTATTCTTTGGGCCGGGGGCGCGGTTGCGGAAGCTCGAAGAATTTTATAAGCGTTCGAATTTTCGGACGTTTAGCGGGTTTGAGGATGTGTGTTATTTTGGGAGCGGCAGATCGACGCCCGTGGCAAAGCTGATCCGGACGAACCGGGTGGGCGATTTTGAGATTGCGCAGCCGGCGACGCAGCTGGTGATCGAGAAAGCCAGGGCGGATAGCGGACTCTTTCAGTTTGCGGTGGCGGTGAATCTGGATGAACTGAAACGGAACGAGGCCTATCTCACGAATCCGGCCAATTATGAATTGCCGGCCAACTATAAGATCGTATCTATTATGCGGAATAATGACCCCACGGATCAGGCTATGCGCGGTTTTTCGCATGTTTTTTTGATCCGGACGACGGATCTGAAGGCTGTTCAGGACGTTTATGTGCGATTGAAATCGCGAATCCCGGAGTGGGTCTATACCGGGTCGACGGCCGATGATGCGAACCCCACCGACCTGATGCAACAAAAGCAAACCTTTGGGTTCTCTTATCTGGTAGAGGGGATCTCGCGGGCGTATGGCGATAAGGATAAGAATACGGATGTATTTGGGTTGAATATACAGGTGGCGGAGGGCGGGAATGTGGCGGGGGACAGTGATTCTGGCGGTGGCTCGGGACGGGGCGGGTTCCCGTGGGTGCTGGTAGTGGTCGTGGGTGCGGTGATAGGGCTGGTAGTATGGATTAAAAATAAACGATAATATATGGGCTCCTTTAGCGATTTTTTGATCACATTATTCGAAAGCCTGGGTTTGTATTCCAGTCAGAATGGATTAGGCGAGCATCTCAGAGGGTTGGACCCGCATACGTGTAATGATTATACGGGGCAGAGCATTTATAACCTGGTGTTCATTTATCTTTTTGTGATCAACAGTTTGATCGTGATCAACTATTATTATGGGTTGTTCAATCGGGTGCCGTTCAATGTGTGGTGGAAGTGGTTGTTGAATATTCTCATAGGCGCAGGGATCGTTTTTGTGATCGCCTTTATGTATCCAAACAATGATCTGTCGACGGGCAGTTATTGTAAACAGCTTCAGATGCATAGTAGTGACTGTGTGGGTTTTGGGCTGACCGCCTTTATTTTCTCGCTTGTGTGGAGTGTGATTTTGTCGCTGCTCATTAAATGGAAGAGCAGCGTTAATCGAAAAGTACCTTTTTAAATCATGAAAAGCGGCCGCGGAGCGGCCGAGGGGGATTTTATGGCTAAACTATTTGTATTTGCGATCGGCGGCACGGGGTCGAGGGTGATCAAAGCGCTCACCATGCTGCTGGCTTCGGGGGTGGAGCTGCGGAATATCGACCGCGTCGTACCGATCATCATCGATCCGGACACCTCGAATGGCGATCTCACCCGTACGGTGGACATC
>JAICXX010000102.1 GCA_025934485.1 Chitinophagaceae bacterium | reverse complement strand
TATTCTCATTAGACTCCTCATTAGGCTCTGAGCGGAAGACGAGGTTCGAACCCGCGACCTACAGCTTGGAAGGCTGTCGCTCTACCAACTGAGCTACTTCCGCATAGAAAACTCCGGAAAAACTAGTTTTCTGGATTAAAGACTCGTGGGCGCGGATGGATTCGAACCACCGAACTCGTAAGAGAACAGATTTACAGTCTGTCGTCGTTGGCCACTTGACTACGCGCCCATTCTAAACCCTATTTCAAATCGGGGCTTCTTTACCCCCCTGAGCCGGAGAAGGGAGTCGAACCCCCGACCTACTGATTACAAATCAGTTGCTCTACCAACTGAGCTACTCCGGCTTATAACTCAATCTATTGCCCTCGCGGGCGAAACTGCCTCCGGCTGTTTCTGGAATCTACTGCCCTTTCGGGCGAAACCGCCTCCGGCTGTTTCTGGAATCTATTGCCCTCGCGGGCGAAACTGCCTCCGGCTGTTTCTGGAATCTACTGCCCGCCCAAACTTCACATCGCACTGATCTACTGCTTTTTTTGGGAAGGCAAAGGTAGGTGAATTTGTGAAATTCAAAAAAATAAAACCCGTTTTTTTAAGTTATTCTGCGAAGAATCTGTGAAGACCGCCCCGGACCGCAGCATTCGATCGCCCGAACAACCGGCGCCATGGCTACACACCGCGCAGACAAAGCAAAAAAAAGACCCCCAAATTAATTAGATTCGGAGGTCTTAGAATATTTTTTTAAGCGGCTACTTGCTTGTCTTTTTTTCTTTTTACTTGATTTACCAAAGAGTCGAACGCACTGTCAAAAGACTCTTCGAAAGATTTGGAGGAACATTTTACGAAAAAATGGTGTCTTGGAACATGGACCCTGATCTCCGCGATCTTGTCCTTGATGTTGTGAACCACATTGTCCAGCTTCAGGAAAACATCTACCTTGATGATTCTGTCATGGAACGTGTTTAATTTTGACATTTTTTTGGTTACATACTCTACTAACTTTCCGTCTGCATCGAAGTGCACGGTTTGAATGTTAACGTTCATACATCCCAAATTTTAATCAGTGAACAATAAATTAAAGAACTTTCTCTACCTGAAATACTGCCAAAAAACTGCTGCGTGGGACAATGAAGTTAATATTTCATGCCCTTTTTTCCAAATAAAACGCAGACTTTCTGCCGCCAAAAACGTTAAATGTGCCGGGCATTCGCGACAGAAAATTTGGTAAGGCACGAAGGCCAGCGGCCCTTTGACTCACGCCTTGGGATGTGCCTTCTTATAGATATCCTTCAATTTTTCAATAGTATTGTGCGTATACACCTGCGTTGCCGCCAACGACGCATGCCCCAACAATTCCTTGACACTGTTCAATTCGGCTCCTTCATTCATCAGATGCGTCGCAAACGTATGTCGTAACACATGCGGACTCTTCTTCTCTATGGTCGTGACTTGCGCCAGATAACGCTGCACCACACGATACACATACTTGGGATACAACCGCCGCCCACTCTTCCCTACCAGCAACACCCCCGCATCGGCCCTCTCCAGCAACACCCGCTTCTTCTCCTCGTAATCCCGCACCGCTTCCAGCAACATCCCACTCACCGGTATCACCCGCTCCTTATTCCCCTTTCCCAACACCTTGATGACCCTGGTCGCGTCATTGACCTGACTCTCCTTCAAATTGATCAGCTCGCTCAATCGCATCCCCGTATTGTACAACAAAGCTAACAGCAACCTGTCCGTCAACCCCTCCCAGTCATCCGGAAACCCCACCTCCGAGAACAGCTCCGACATCTGCTGCTGCTCGACAAACACCGGCAACCGCCTGGCCGCCCTCGGAGCAACGATCGCCACCATAGGCGATTGCGCCACCTCTCCCATCCGCAATAAATACTTGTAAAAACTTCGGAGACTCGAGATCTTCCGGTTGATACTCCGGGACGACATCCCCCCATCCTTCAAAGCCGCCAACCAACTCCGCACCATCGCAGGTGAAACTTCCTGTACCCCCTGCTCCCCGAATTCTGCCTTCAAATAAGCCACAAAAGCCTCCAGATCGTCGCTGTACGACCGGATCGTATGCGCCGAATAACGCTTCTCGAATTTCAAATAGTCGATAAACGCCTGGATCATAGCTCAAATGTAGTCCAAATATCAACGGCCCGAACGATCACCCGCATATGAAAATACCTTCCGGGATTCTCCGAATCAGTGGAACCATACCGCAGCATCGGCTCGACATCCCGCAACGGCGGCACCACTATCAGCAGGACAGCTTTCGACCCGCCGGAATCGTGCCTGCTCCCCCTGGGCATATCGATAGGCCCTCCTCGAAACGATCTCCACAAAGGAAAAAGGAAACCAGGTTATTGACCCGGTTAAAAGGATGTAAACCAATCAGATACAGGATAGAGAAGGGCATAATCAAAAGGATTACCGCTAACCCGATCCCCACATAAAGCCGCGCCTTGCGCGCCCACACCAGCGGCAGCCGCCAGTACACGCAGCCCGACCACCGCTCAAAGGCCGGCATCCCCGCCACCACCGCGGCCCAAAAGGACGGATTTACCACCGCAAATGCTTTTATCCAACGACATATTCATGTACCCAAAATACAATAAAAAAGAGACTGCCGGAGGCAATCTCTTCTGATCTGAATATCGTTAAGTGAGCTAGTTATCAAACTTGCCGCTGGCAACCTGCTGCTTGTAGACCGCTTTCAACACTTGCGTCCGACGGCGAACCGACGGTTTGGTGTATGACTGACGCTCTCTCAAGTTCACCAGGATCTTCGCCTTTTCAAACTTCTTCTTGTACTTCTTGAGCGCCTTGTCGATATTTTCGCAATCTTTGGAATCGATAATTAACATAGCTATATACCCCCTTTTAGTGTTCGGGCAGCAAATATACGCCGAATTCCCGAAAATGGCAAAAAAACGCGAAATTTGCACCCATTATGTTTACCGGCATCATCGAATCCCTGGGAAAAATCGACTCCATCGACACCCACGGCACTAACAAGACATTCTGGGTCTCCTCCCCCATCTCGCACGAACTCAAAATCGACCAAAGCATCTCCCACAATGGCGTCTGCCTCACCGTGGAAGAGGTAAATGTCGGTCCTGACGGACGAACCACCGGTGGCGGCTCCGGCAAAGACGGCCTTCACCGTGTAACCGCCATCGAGGAAACCCTGGAAAAAACGAATCTCGACACCTGGAAAACCGGGGACCTCGTCAACCTCGAAAGATGCCTGCAAATGAACGGGCGCCTCGACGGCCACATCGTCCAGGGCCACGTAGACGCCACCGCGACCTGCACCCACCGAAAAGTACTCGACGGAAGTTGGGAATTCCGCTTCGAATTCCCCAAAAAATTCAGCCACCTCGTCATCGAAAAAGGATCGATCAGCCTCAACGGCATCAGCCTCACCATCTTTAACGTAAAGAGAACTCGGTTCGATATCGCCGTCATCCCCTATACCTATGAACACACCAACATACAATCCATCAAACCCGGCGATAAAGCGAACCTGGAATTCGATATGATCGGAAAATACGTCTCCCGGATGATGAAAGCGTAACATATCCCAGCAACACACATCCCATGCCTGACACGCCCCTGCAGCAGCCGCACAGCCGGATCGCCAGCCTCGACGGGCTCCGTGGGATCGCCATATGGCTGGTGTTCGGCTTTCACATGTTGCCAAAGACCTTTTATTTTCCCGGCTGGGCAGGCGTGGACCTGTTCTTCGTGCTCTCCGGCTACCTGATCACAGGGCGACTCCTGGCAACCAAAGGGAAACCTAACTATCTGGCCCATTTCTACCGGAACCGGGCCCTGCGGCTATTCCCACTTTACTATTCCGTCGTCATCGGCTTTCTGCTCCTCGTCCATTTTTTTGTGAGCCCGAAGAACCTTCCCTTTTTCGAAGGCTACCTGACCCACTGGAAAAGCTTTTTCATCTTCACACAGAACTGGACCTTTATCCGCTATCCCATGCCCCGGGATTTGTCTCTCGACCCCCTCTGGTCCATAGCGGTAGAAGTACAATTCTATCTGGTCTGGCCATTTGTGATCCTTCTCACCCCGTCGCCAAAGGCCCGCCTGATCATTTTTCAGGCTCTGCTCGCAACCGTGTTCATCACACGGATCGTCTACGCCCTCGGCTTCCCGGATGGCCGGGGATCGATCTACTACAATACTTTTTTCAGAATGGACGGTTTTCTCATGGGCAGCATGCTATGCCAGTTCCACGAGCTACATAAAAAGATCGCCTGCAAACACCTCATCCCTGCTCTTACCTTCCTTGCAGTGATCCTCGTGGTCGTACCGATCGCAACTCATGAGCCCGGCCTGGCGGACCCCTTTAATCTGTATTTCGGCTTTACCTTGCTGGCGTTTTTCTTCACATTACTCCTGCATCTCGCATTGCAACCAAAGAACTATCTTCCTTTTTTGAAAAATAAGTTCCTTCGGTTGTGCGGCCGCATCTCGTATTGCCTGTACCTTGTTCACTTCCCTATATTGAGTGCGCTTGCACCCCGGTTCGATACGCTGGGTTCACATACCTGGCCGGGACACCAGGGCTTTTTCTATTGCCTTACCGTCCTTAGCACCCTTCTTCTATCATTTGCCATAAGCCTTTTCAGCTACCGTTACTTTGAGTCCTATTTTCTGCGCTTAAAAACGTAGCTTTACCCCCATGACGAACAAAAGATGGAAGATCGGTCCAGTGCAATACCTACACCGGATCGGCACTCTGAAAATGATCTTGCTCGTACTTTGGCTGCTGTTGAACACCTTTCTGCTCCTCCACAGAGGCATTTATCTCCAACACGAATCGGCCAAATATATCAACCAGGCCCGACTCTTTCTGGCAACAGGTGCGCCCGAATCCCCCAACTTTTGGCTCTACATCATTCAGATCCTCCTGATCGCGCTTTCCATTAAACTCCACCTCGGCTTTTTCTTTGTGGTCCTTGTCCAGTTCCTCTTCAATCTCGTTGCCACGGCTTTTTTTTACAAGACAGTTCAATACATCTTTGCTGACCACCGGACGGCATTCGTAGCGACTTTGTTGCTGCTGGCCGACTATTGCTATCAGGAATTCAATACCTATCTTTATACCGAATCGCTTTTCAATAGCTTCACGCTGATTCTCAGCTGCTATTTGATCCACGTCCAGTCCCTGACCATAAAGAAGGTATCGGCCGTCATTGCAATGCTGCTCATCATCTGCATTACCCGCCCCACAGGCTTGCTTTTTCTTCCGCCGACCTTTCTCTATCTTTTCCTGGTATTTTTCAGGAACACCGCCCCATGGAAAAAGATCGCCCTGCTCACCGGCATTAGCATCCTCTTCTTCTTCGCCCTCAACCTGGCACTCGGCAGCGGCGGTGAATTGGATTTTATGCTTCCCTTTCGCGACGATCGTATCATTTGCGGACTTCCCACGCTTCCCTCCTTCCAGCCAATCAACACGACGACAAACGGGAATTCACTCTATGGGCTGCTTTACTACATCACCCACAACACCCTCCAATTCCTGAGACTGGCGGGATTGAAGTCAGCGGCTTTTTGGGGATTGGCCCGAGAATGGTACAGCACTCGTCACAACATCTACCTCATTGTGTTCTTTTGGTCACTTTACCTAATGATCCTTACCAGCCTTGGCTACTGGTTCAGGCGTAACCTCTATATCCTTTTTTATCTGCTGTCTGCAATAGGCCTTACCTGGTTCACCGTCATGCTTACCTGTGACGACTGGGGCAACCGTTTTTATTTGACTATTTCCCCTTTCATCATTATTTTGGCGATGCCGGCCGTGCAGAAAGTGCTCCGGTCCCGATCAAAAAGCATTTAAATGAACGCAGACGCAGTTATCAATAAGGAATTATTCACCGAAGACACCCGTCAAAGGCTCAAAGCCGCTTTCGACGCCGCCGTCCCTTTCCGGTATCTCGTCATCGACGATTTCCTTGACACCGCATTCGCCCATTCACTCGATCAACGTTTTCCGTCCCTCGCCAGCATGAAAACCCATTACGCCGGGCTAAACGAAAAAAAAGCGGAAGACAATGACTTCGTAAAACGCGACGCCGCTTTTACCGCTCTTCATACCGCACTTTCCTCACCTGATATTACCGGTTGGCTAACGGAAATTACGGGCATCACCCCGCTCCGGACGGTCGACGACCGCCTCGGCTACGGTCTACACCAGGGCGGCGACGGGAGTTTCCTTGATATCCACATCGACTACAATATTCATCCAATCACCAAACTACAGCGAAAACTCAACTTCCTTTTGTTCCTCAACCCGGTATGGGAAGAGCACTGGGGTGGCTTGCTCGAATTATGGGACAGTAATTCAAAAAAAGCCGGTGTGCGCATCGCGCCCCTGCTGAACCGGGCCGTGATCTTCGAATGCTCGGAGATTTCCTATCACGGGTACAACCGCATCGATGTCCCCGGGGATATCACCCGGAAATCCTACTATCAGTACTACTTTACCACGCCCGAAAAACAGCTTCGGTATCACGATACCATCTTTCGGTCCACACCCGATAATTCGCTGATAAAAAAGATCACCATGCCGGTAAAGGAGTACGTCAAGAACGGTATCAAAAAGGCCCTCCTGTCCGCCGGCCTGGAACGGTTCCTGAAATAGACGTTATCTACCCATCAGGTACATTTTCCCATATCCATTATTGAAATACTTATCCGTGTTATCCCCCGTGGCCGTATATTTTGACAACGAACTCCCGTTCAAATTGGTCACCACATGATAGAGGTACACCCCATTTGCCAGGCGTTGCCCGTACATATCCGTGCCATTCCATTTATACTCTGTGATATTCGTTCCAACATGTAAAGGGCCAAGCTCTTCCCTGGTGATCTCGCGGACTACCTTACCCGTGATCGTCAGGATCTGGATCTTCATATTCTGCGGCACCTCGCTTCCCGTGATCGTAAACACGAACGCCGTCGATGTCGTAAATGGATTCGGATAATTCAGGACGTTCGAGATCATCGGCTTCGTGATCACTTTGAAACTCACGGTGTACGGAACGGAACCGGACTGGTTGCCCAACGCATCCTTCCCGGTTACCGTAAGCGTATAGATATCTCCATTAGGATTGAACTGCTGCGCAAACACCGGGTAGAAATCCACGACCGCGGTATTGTTACTGCTGGTCGCGGGCGTAAACCGCAAGGTGTCATTAATATATGAATAGGTGTGGATGCTGCCGTCCGGATATTTTAGCTGCACCCCTACGGACGAAGTGTCCGTAGTGAGGATATACTGCGCCAGGCTCTTCAGCCTGATCTCGATATGCGGTCTCGCCGATACGATATCCTCATTCAAAATATGGACATTATCGAACGTCACATCGAGCTGGGGATTCCTTTTCTCCCCGGCCACATAAAAGGTCTTGTACAGGAAATTGTTGAACAGGTATTGCTCCATCTGGGCATAGTTGGGATTGACGTCCAGGTACACCGTATTGTTTCCAGTAAAATTCTTCGTGGTGATCGGATAAGTGATCTTCACCGTATCGCCACTGATCAATGGCTTCGTTTTCGGAAGCACGATCGTATGCGCCGTATTGCCGTTATCCGTAATCGTCATCCTGAGGGCAATGCTGTCGAAGGGCGTCGGACTGATATTCTTGAACGCAACCCCAAAGGTCATCGGCGCACCGAGCTGCAAAGTGTCCGGTGCCGACATATACAGATTCGGTGCCAGGGCGCCTTCCGGTACCGGATCGTAATTCACCCGCCAATACTTGAGCTGATAGGGCGTTCCATTCAGCGTGTCGCTTTCTCCCAGCCTCAATTGCACGAACGGATATTGCGCGGCATTGATGCCGGATATATCGAGATCCTGCGGCCCTCCAGCTCCATTCTTATAGATCATCGTATATAAGGGAGCTGAAACATTACCGGCCGTATCTACCCCCATTACCTGTACGTTCACGGAATCCGCAGACGGGCTCTCCAGGCTCCTTCCCCGCCAGTGTAGCTGGCGCCAGTGCTTCGTCGGCCCGAACAAGGGAGAGGTAATGATTCCCACGGAATCGGGAACGGCGCAATTCACGGTAAGATTGATCTTATCACCGGTGCCCGTACTAAAAGTGGAGATCGGCTGGAAATTCGCCTGGTTGTTCTTTTGGCAAATAAAAATAAACGCGAGCGGAGAACTAAACTGGTCTAGCGTGGAAAAACCCTGTGCCTTGAGATGCGCATAAAGCGTATTTCCCGATCCATAGACAGTAGAATCCGCCGCCCAGGTGCTGGCATAGGCGTTGTTGTAATCGAGACCCGGTCCCCCCGCACAGTTAAAGAATACCACAAAATAATTATTCGGAATGGTATCCAAAAAATGCATGGCGGCTTCCCGGCTCGCCGGGGTGTTCATGTAATACTCGAAATAATTCTCCTGATTCTGCGAGCACGGGGGAACACTGCCGAACCTGCCGGGACTTCCATGATAATTATTCCACCAGGGATGGAAGGTAACCGGGTCGAATGCCACGAAGTATAACGTACCCACATCACAAACACCCGAAATAGCATTCCCATTCCCGTCGATCTTGGTTTCGACATCGCCAGAATTGGGGATCGCGCCGGGAAATACGCCGCCTGTTTGCTCCAGCTGGTAGACGATCTGCTGGAATTTAAACAGCCGCGATGTCGTATCCAGCAGCAAACCATTGAGCGTACTTTCAGTATGCTGGTAAAAATGGCTCTGGTTTTCCCCGGTGGTGCTATTGCCCGGATCGATATACACAAACGAAGATACATTCCAGGTATACGTCCCACCCGCTGCGGGAACCCTGGAAACCCGCCAATAATATACCATGCTGTCCTGGTACGTGATCCCCGGATCGAATTCAAGCTCGCCGCCCACCTGGGTGACATATTTGGTGACCAGCGCAGGCGAGTTGAACAGCGTACTCGTATCCAGCTGCATTTCATACTGCGCATTTGGCGCAAAGGGATCGGCAGTGGATGCAATGAGCTTCTGCGAGCTGGTATTGATGATGGCATAATTATAAGGATATGCCGGCTCCGCATCGTTCTCATAGACATAGACACCCGCAGTCACGGAGTTATTCATCGTCGTGACCTCTTGTACGCTGTTGGTGGCATTCACCGTTACATTGATATAGTTCTGCCCCTTATCCCGCGTAGCCACAATGGGTACATTCAAGGTGATCGAATCCGAATAGAGGATACCCGGGATCTTCTTGTTCAATAAGGTAGTCGTCGTTCCGTTAGGATATCTTCTAGTCACCAGGATGTAAATGGAGTCGTTGACAGCCTTACCCAGATTATAGAACCGCATCTTGACTGAAAAGAAGTTATTGGACACCGAAACAAAGCTGGGATTGATCAGGACCTGCGAAGCCTCTACGTCATAGTCGGGCAGGCTCTCCTGGTTCAGATGCAGCGCCGGGTCACCATGCGTACACATCTGTTCCGCATGCTGACGGGCAAAGAAATCCGTGGGCGCCGCGTTCACCAGATCCTGCAAGGCATCCTTCTCCAGTTTCCCTATCGGCTTCGCATAATCGGAATCGGTCATCAGCGTATACATCGAATTCAACAGGATATTCAGGTAATTCACGATTCCAAAGTGGGTGGCGGCAATACACGCCATAGCCCCCCGTTCCGGCGCCAGCACCCAACTTTCGGAGATCGTCAGCGACGTCGAAAGCCGGTTCGGGTCAAATACGAAATAATCACCGGCATCGCAACCGTTCAGATAGAACACCGGATATTTACCCGGGTTGTTGTACTGGCTTGGATTGTCGAGGCTATAACCCAGTGTGGTGTTCGCCGAGTGGCCAAAATAGTTCATCATGCTGAACCCGGTGCTGAACAAGGTCGAGATATAGCCGCTCGGTACCTGCGTTACCGGTGAAGCATTCCCGTCACACAAGGTAGAGACATTCGCACCGTATAGCGTATCCTGTACGATCTGCTGATAGGCATACATATAGTCGCAAATGATACGGCCAAGATAAGGCTCGCTCACGCCGGTGAGATGCAACATGTTCTTCATCCACAAGCGCCCGGCAATCGTATTTGGCGAATTCGTCTGCGCCGACTCATACTCCTTGAGCTTGCTCAGGTAAGCCTCGATCTCCGAGCCTCTGACTACGGACAGCCGGCCTATCGGCGTCACCGGCACAGCATCGACTCCATTATTGCCGGCAAGCTTATTGTCCGAGGCAGGATACCCATACGTAGGCACCAGGTCCAGCTGATCCGCGAGCGGACTTTGCTGCTGCTCACCATACGTAAGGTAATCGGTATAACATAAGCCATGCCCCAAGATCAGCACATACTGCGGCTTAACGGCCCAGTTCGCCCGCGCATACCGCAAAAAGTTTTGGATAGACAACGGATTCTGCTTGATGCCGTAGCCGAACTGGTCGATGATCTCCTTGATATCATACGTCTGTACATTGAAACTACCGCCCGGCACCGAACTCCGGTATGCTTTGAAATCGTTCACCGGGTTGACACCATCGTTCGTTCCGTCGTTAGTCAGCGCAGTATTGTAGATAATGATATAATTAGCCTGGTTTCCGGTGACACTCGTATTCTCGAAGATCTTGGGGGTAAGCGTGTTCACATTTTGCACGGTCGACGGGTCCTCGTTGACCAGAACGAATTTCGTGGTGGCCGTGGTACCAGGAAGCGCAAAGGCCAGCGTGCTGCCGCTGACCTGCGCCGTATACCGGTAACCGTTCGAAAGGTCATACAGCACCGGCGTAGCAGCACCTGAAATGGCGAAATTCGTGATATTCAACAGATACCCCGCAGGACGCGCCGGCAACACGAAGGAGAAATTGCTCTGACCGCCAAAATTAAACAGCCGGGGATAGTTGAGTTCGCAGAAAGAGACCCGCATGACGTCCGTACTCGCGGAACTCTGGTTGACAAATCCCACCGTCACCGACCCCGTGTTGACCGCACTGGACGGAACCGGCCACGTCGTCAACGCATCATAAAAGCTGTTCATCGCCGTATCCCCGATCGGCGCTCCGTTCACCGTCACCTGCACCGTGCGATTGTTATCCGCCGTCCCCGCGGCGCCCCATTTGAGCGTGGGAGCCGGCGCGCCTCCACCGGTATAAGGTTGGAGATTGCTGAGCGTGGTGGTATAAGGCGTCCCCGGCCCAAAATCCACCGTGGACCACCATTCACCGATATCATAGCTGGAAGAATAGATGTATTCCCCTACGACCTGCGCAAATCCCATGCTGATACCGCCATCCCGGAAATAGGAACCCGCCGTATACATAAAATATGGCTCCACAGGCAGCGGGCTGCCTGCTACATTATTAGCGGCATTATAACTGTGAAAGGTATTGCCCGTGAGGTTCACCGTTAGAAAATATTCGGCCGTATCCGTCTCCAGGCTCGTATGCGTCGTATGCTGATAGGCAGGATTCCGATACAAAGGCACATCGGGCACTCCATCGTTCATCAGCCCCCAAAACTCGATATAATCGCCGGCCCCCAGCGGCCCTGAAGCCACCGTGGTATAGATCGGCACCTCCTGCCCATTCCGGAAAAGCTGGAAATTCTGCGCCGGTACGCCTCCCATTCCGTTGGCAGATAACACCGCCGAGGAAATGCGGTATAGACCCGTAGAGCCTACCTTGAATTTATAATAGGTCTTCGAATAATCGATCCATTCGTTATAATACGATTGCGCCGCAACCTGCAGCGTCACCAGTAACAATAAGAAAGGTAGAATTCGTTTCATACGTTTGGGTTTTGCCATCATCATTGGATATCGTTATCTGTTTCCGGTCTTCTTCTTTTGCCCCTTCCGCCGCAGATCGATCTTCAATGAAAATACATGGGTATACAACGGATAAGATTGGTTAGCCAAATTGACAAACGCATAATCGATCTGTACTTCCCCTACCTTGAAACCCGCCCCCACACTGGGCTGATAGATCCAGATCTTGCGCTGGTTCAGCGTATCCCTGTCATCCAGTACCTTCTGGAAATTGTTGACGCCGGCACGCACAAAGAATACGTCCTTCAACGAAAGCTCCAGCCCCAGGCGGGGATCGATACTCACGGGCTTGGTGCTGATCACCGTATTCCGGCGCCCGTCGAACGTCACGTCGAGATCGGCCTCCGTCAGCAGGCTCAGCTTTCTGCTCAGCTTGAAATTATAAGACCCTCCCAGCATCAGCTGAGGGGCCGTCAATTCGATGTTCTTCCCCGGGATCTCGTTCTGCGTTTCATAGAACACCTCCCGCATCGCCTCGTTGATATTATACGACCAGGCATTGAAGGTCGTCGTGACATCCTTTGCCACGACACCCACCTTCCAGCGATTGCCGAGGATCTGCACAGCTGCGTCGAAACCAAACCCCCAGGCCGTGGCGATGTCTCCCGCGGTCCGGTGAATGATCTTCGCATTCACGCCGAAATTGATCGTCTTATCGCCCCAGGTCTTCGACTGTTGCGCCAGCGAGACCAGGAAGGCATAGTCCGCCGAAGAAAAAGTGGTGATGTTCGAGAAGTTCACCGTGCCGTCCGGCTGGACCAGGAAAATAGTATTGGGAATATCATCGACAGCAAACCGCAAAAGGGTCAGACCCAGGGTTCGCTTGTTGTCTTTCAGCGGCAACGCCAGTGAAGCAAAATCATATTTACCTATCCCGGCGTAATACTCTGCGTGCATCAGGCTAAGCTGTGGCTCTCCCCCCCGCATGTTCGCCAGAGCAGCAGGATTCCAATATCCTGCCGTGGCATCGTTCACCGAAGCCACCTGCGCGCTGGCCATGGAAAGCCCACGGGCTCCCGCCCCAATGTTCAAAAACTCATTGGAGTATTCGGTGAACTGACTAAAAGCAGGTAGGTAAGCTAGGGTTCCGAACAAAACTAAAAAGAGGTAAAAGAATCTTCTACCCCGCATTCTTTTCAGCATAAGCCAACGGTTAAGGTAGTGCCAACATCCAGGTATAACGGGCTTTTACTCACAATATTGTCTCGTTAACATGTTTTGCCACACCCCCGTCATCCGTCGAAAATCCATTATTTTTGCCGCCATGAACCTGATCGAAGAATTAAAATGGCGCGGCATGATCCAGGACATTATGCCCGGAACCGAAGAACAGCTGAAAAAAGAAAGCACAGCCGGCTATATCGGATTCGACCCCACCTCGGATAGCCTGCATATCGGCAGCCTCGTCCCCATCCTGCTCCTGGTCCATCTGCAAAAAGCTGGGCATAAGCCGGTTGCACTCGTCGGCGGCGCCACGGGGATGGTGGGCGACCCCAGCGGCAAAAGCGAAGAGCGCAATCTCCTCGATGAGACAACCCTCAACCACAATCTCGCCGGCGTAAAAAAGCAGCTGGAAAAATTTCTCGATTTCAACCCCGGCCTGCCGAACAAGGCGGAGATGGTCAATAATTACGACTGGTTCAAAAACATGTCCTTTCTCAGCTTTATCCGCGACGTGGGCAAACACATTACGGTTAATTATATGTCAGCAAAAGACAGCGTAAAAAAGCGCTTGGAAGGCGAGAACGGCATGAGTTTCACCGAATTCACCTATCAGCTCGTGCAAGGCTATGATTTCTACTGGCTCTATGCCAACAAGAACTGCAAACTCCAGATGGGCGGATCGGACCAATGGGGCAATATCACCACCGGCACCGAGCTTATCCGGCGCAAAAGCGGCGGCGAAGCCTTTGCCTTCACCTGTCCCCTGCTCACCAAAGCCGACGGCGGCAAGTTCGGCAAGACGGAGAAAGGCAATGTCTGGCTCGACCCCGAAAAGACCACGCCCTACCAATTCTACCAGTTCTGGCTCAATGCCGCGGATACCGACGCGGAAAAATGGATAAAGATCTTCACCTTTCTTACCCGCGAAGAAGTCAGCGCACTCGGTGCCCGGCACCAGCTCGACCCCGGCGCACGCCTCCTCCAAAAGACCCTGGCCCGGCACGTCACCACCTTCGTGCACGGCGAAGAAGGCTACCGCAAAGCCCTCGCCGATACGGAGAAGATGTTCGCCAACGCTTCAGCGCCCGCCGAATCTCTCAGCGAAGAAGATCTGCAATCTCTGGAAGGGGTGGAACGCTTCAACTATGCGGCAGCCCAGCTAGGCGTAGACGTCGTCAGCTTCCTGGCGGAATCGGGCATCATCGCCAGCAAAGGCGAAGCCCGCAAGCTCATCCAGGGCGGCGGCATCAGCATCAACCGCCGTAAGGTGGAAGACGCCAAACTCCTGGTCGACGCCTCGCTCCTCTTACACGGAAAATATCTGCTGGTCCAAAAAGGCAAAAAGAATTATTATCTCGTAACTGTTGGCTAAAGACCACAGGCCGGTCGCGGGAGGCCGCTAACTCAACAACCCCGGGTGCTCCCTGTACACTTTAAGGACAAATTCCCCAAAAAGAGTATTGGCCCAGGCAAACCAGGGACGCGAGTACTTGGATGGATCGTCCTTATAGAACGACTCATGCATGAAACCCGTCCCCGCATGCGTATGCTGCAATGTCTTCAGACAGGCCGCGATCTCCTGCGGGTCATGACTCGTCAGCCCGCGAACCATAAGGCTCATCGGCCAGATCATATCCATCCCTACGTGCGGTCCGCCAATGCCCTCGCCGGCCTTGCCCTTGAAGAAAAAGGGGTTCGCTTCACTCCACACCATGCGCCGCGTATTCTGATACACCGCATACCCGCGTTTATTCGGATCGAGCACACTGAGATCGCCCGTATTGATCGAACGGGACTGAAGATAAGGTAACGCCAGCAGGCTGGGGACGTTGGTGTCGTCCATAAAAGTATGATTCCCGAACCCGTCGATCTCATAGGCAAACACTTCGCCATACACCGGATGACGGACAATAGCATATTCCAGCAATGCCCGCTCCAGATCATTCTCCAGTTCAAAGGCGGGGCCGTCCAATTCCTGCCCCTTACCCAGCGTCTTGATCAGCTGCCGCAGTTGGCGCAGGCTGGTCAATGCAAAAATATTCGACGGAACCAGGAACGGATAGATCGTAGCATCATCGCTCGGCCGGAACATGCTATGGATCAATCCCACCTTCTTCGTGGGGAAGCCATATCCTTTCATAGGCAACGTATCGGTAGCGAATTGAGTGACCCGCTGAAACGTATACGGCCCATGCCCATCTTTCCGCTGCTGTTCCTTGAAGGTCTGAAGGACCCGTTTCATGGCCGCAAACCAGTGGTCGTCAAAAGGAGCGGTATCACCCGTGACCTCCCAATAGCCATGCGCCAGCCGGATCGGATAGCATAGGCTGTCGATCTCCCATTTGCGTTCGTGAACACCCGGTTTCATATCCGTTAGATCGCTTTTCCACTCGCTGATCTTGGAGGCGTCTTTATAAAAAGCATTGGCATAAGGGTCCCGCTGGATACAGATCGCCTGGCGGTGGATCACGCCCCGGATCAGCTGCTGCAGGTCTTTGTCGCTCTTGCAAAGCGCAACATATGGCCACACCTGCGCACTGCTGTCACGCAACCACATCGCATCGATATCCCCCGTGATAACGTAGGTATCCGGCCTACCGTCGGCGATGCTGAAATCTACGGTGGTATCGAGGGTGTTGGGAAAACAATTCTCGAAAAGCCAGCCGATCTCTTTATTACCGATGGTCGCCCGCACCTCGTCGATCGTCTTTTCCACTATAGGGCTGGTGAACTTGCGCTTCGCCGCGGCGGTCCGCACTACCGGAAAATCCACCCCCGATACACCAGCGCCCGGTTTCGTCGAAGCGCTGCCGGCAAGCACATGCCCGCCTGCTAAAATACCCGCAGATACTATAGCACTTTGCTGAAGAAATTTTCTACGTTCCATAAGCTCGCAATCTAATTTATTTTAGGCACATTGTGCGCTCCCGGTTTGGTCCATCGCCCCCTGGTTAGAAAAAACACGATCGCCCCTATCAGCGCCAGCACTAGCCCAAAAACCGCGACGAGCCCCGTCGAATACCAGATAAATAACCAGATACCTATCGAGAGGATCACAGGCAGGGGATACAGCCACATCTTGAAGGGTAAACCCGCGGTTCCTTTTCGCCTGCGAAGCATCACAACCCCCACGGCCTGTGCAATGAACTGTACCAATATGCGCATCGCCAAAATAGCGCTGATCGCATGCTTCAGCGGCACAGTCACACTCAGGATCAACCCTAGCGCGCCCATAAATAGCAACGATATATAAGGGAACTCTTTCCTGGGATGCAGCCACGCGAAAACGGGGAAGAATTGCCCATCGGCCGCCGCAGCATACGGCACCCGCGAATAACCGAGCAACACGGCGAAGAGACTGCCAAAGGCAATCCACAAAATAAGCACCGCCGATATCGACGCCATCCTTGGACCATAGATGGTGCGCATAAAATCCGCGACGATAGTCTTGGATAACATCGCCTGTTGCCAGGGGATGACACGGACGATGCTCAGATTCATAGCGAGATAAAGGACGGTGATGCAAATGATACTGATGAAGATGCTTCTGGGAATATTCCTGCCGGGGTCCTTGATATCGCTTCCTAAATGACAAACATTGTAATAACCCAGATAGCTATAGATCGTCTTTACCGAAGCCTGACCGATCAAAAGCCCGAAGGCTCCGCTGAACATCTTTTGGCCTCCACTTGGCAAACAGCTATAACTCACCCGCTGATGTGTGAACCCGCTGATGATGATCCATAGGATCGTGATGATCACTCCGGACCATATCAATACACTGATCTTCCCAATCTCGCGGATGTTCCGGTAAAGCAATAGGACTACGAGCACTACCACGGCGGCGCTTACCGCTTTTCGTTCCCAATCAGCGAGCGGTATGAGATAACCGAAATAATCCGAAAACCCGATAGCCGCCGAAGCAACCACCAGCGGAGCTTGCAAACATGTCTGCCACACGAAAAGGAACGACATCAGTGGACCTCTCTTCGGACCATAGGCCTCTTTTAGAAAATTATAGCTGCCGCCGGCAAGGGGATAGGCTGCCCCCAGCTCGCTCCAGATCATGCCGTCCATCAGTGCGGTGACCGCGCCAAAGATCCAGGCCCATAAAAAAAGACTACTGCCCACAGTCTGCATCACGATCGTCATCGTCACGAACGGGCCGATACCGACCATATCGATCATGTTGATGGAGGTCGCCTGGAGTAAACTGATTTCCCGCTTCATTAGTTCAACGGACAAGATAGGCATTTAGTCCTATATTTGCGCCACGAGCAACTCATGAAGTATTACATCATAGCCGGCGAAGCCTCCGGCGATCTCCATGGCAGCAACCTCATCACCGAGCTCAGGAAACAGGATCCGCATGCCGACGTCCGATGCTGGGGCGGCGACCTTATGGCGGCAGCCGGCGCCACCGTCGTCAAACACTATAAGGACCTTGCCATCATGGGTTTCGCCGAAGTCCTCATGAACCTCCGCACCATCTTCCGCAACCTCGACTTCGCCAAAAAAGACATCCTCGCCTTCAACCCCGATGCCCTCATCTTCATCGACTACCCCGGCATGAACATGCGCATCGCGAAATGGGCCAGGGAACAACAGCAGACCGGCGCCGCCCGTTTGCGCATCATCTATTATATCTCGCCCCAGGTCTGGGCATGGAAAGAAGGCCGCGTCAAACAGATCCGCTCGAGTGTCGACAAGATGCTCGTCATCCTGCCCTTCGAAAAAGCATTCTATAAAAAATGGGAATACGAAGTCGAATACGTAGGCCATCCCCTCGTCGAAGTGATCGACCGGGTCCGCGCGCAAGCAGCAACCTCCGCGACGGCCGCGCCACCCGACACCCCGTCCCAAGCCCTGGCCCACGCCGCCCAGTTCTCCAAACCCGTCATCGCCCTCCTCCCCGGCAGCCGAAAACAGGAGATCCACAAAAAACTGCCCGTGATGCTCGGGGTCAGCGAATGGTTTCCCGACTACCAGTTTGTCGTCGCCCAGGCACCGGGCCTCGACGAAGCCTTCTACGAGGAGCTCCTCGCGCCCTATCCCCATGTCGCCGCCGTGCGTAACCAAACCTATTCGCTCCTCCTCACCGCCCGCGCCGCCTGCGTCACCTCCGGCACGGCCACGCTCGAGACCGCCCTCTTCGGCGTCCCCGAAGTCGTATGCTACAAGGGCAGTCCCATCTCCTACCAGATCGCCCGCCGCTTGATAAAGGTCAAATACATCTCCCTTGTCAACCTGATCATGGACAAGCTGGTGGTTCAGGAACTGATCCAGGACGAGCTCACCCCCGAAAACCTCCGCCGCGAGCTCGACGACCTCCTCCACAACCCCGAGCGCCAGCAACGGCTCGCCGCCGACTACCGCCAGCTCCACGAAATCCTCAGCCAGGGTGGCCACGCCTCCGCCAACGCCGCTCACAGCATCCTGGAATTCCTCTCCCAGCCGCACTGACGCCGCCGAGCGCCGACCCCGATGCCCCCCGGGCCCCCGCCGCCATCATGCGACGACTCCATCGAACCCCCGCCCCGCGGCGCATCCCCCCTAATGATGATGCTTGAAAATTGCCCGCACGATCATGATAATGATCGCGATCAGAAACATAAAGATGGAGATCCGGTTGATCCCGTGCATATACTTCATCCACTGGGTATGTGGCGCATTCGGGTCCCGCTTCTTAATGTAGAAATATTCCTCGATCTGTCTCCAAATTCCCATAGATCTAATGTTTGACCTTCGGTCCGACGGCCACCGGCCGCCGTTGTCAAAATTACCGCTAAACTAAATAATACCCCGATTTTTTGAATGGTTTAATTCAAATCTTCTATATTTGCACTCCCAAATGCGAAAGCATTCACCGAGACCATTGAAAAGACATTATGGTTCGAGGTAAAACGGGGAATTAGCTCAGTTGGCTAGAGCGCTTGCATGGCATGCAAGAGGTCACCGGTTCGACTCCGGTATTCTCCACTCCAAAACGGACCACAGGTCCGTTTTTTCTTTTCATTCAAGTAGTAATTTAGACGTCCCGGCAAAGCGAAGATGGGATTAAGTCAAATTTTGCAAGGATTTGGGGAGGGCAGGCGTATATTTTAGATAGGCTGAACAAGCGTGAAGAGATGTAAGGGACACTCCCTCCCTTATTTATGAAAGGCTCGGTTCAACTATTGTTTCCGTAATAGTCATTCGAATATTGAAGAAGGATCAAGAATTGGCTTGTGCTCATTTTGCTCCTTAGTTTTATTTATTATCACAAACGCTTTCATCAAAGGATTGCGAAATTTATATCGTCGCTTATTGGGAGAGCCCGCCATTCTCAAAATTTCGCCTCGCTCCGGCTCACAGAACTTTTTCAAATGATTGGTAAAAGTTGCAAGAGTTACTTGCCTACCCAATATGCGATTTAAAATGCCAGTTAAATCATTTGCTTGAAAAAATCCATGCTCATCTGTTTTTACAAGGCTAGCCGCGTAAAGCACCTCTTTAAAAATAGTTTTCTTGGTTGTCCACTTGGCTTTCATAAAAGCACTTTTAAGACTCTCGTGCGTACTCTCAACCGTCTCCCGGATCGCATAACCCGTAAATCGGCTATCGATAGAAGATTGGCCAATTCGGATCGCCAATATTGCACTGTGCAAGCAAAGAGAATGAGTAAAGTGCGGATATCCGGCTGACAACTGCACAATTTCTTCAATCACATCCTCCTTAAATGACAAATTGAGTCGCTTTGCTCCGTTAGTGATTATTTCCCTAATTTCACCTGATGCCATTACAGGCATATAAACTTGAGATAAATTTCTTTCTATCGACTCGTGTCCCGAAATTAACGTGGCTACGTCTTCTGCTACGCCTACCATAATAAGTTTAAACCACGGCAGGTTATCAGAAATTCCTTTTACTAAGTCTGCAAAAAGCTTTTTATCAAATTGGCTATCTTCTAATCGGTCAAATTCATCTATAATTACTTTTCCATCGGGTATAACGTTCAGCGCCTTTAGAATAGTGTCGATATCCATTGGCATCAATCTAACCAAATCGTATAGCGATTTTCTGTCTTCTTTGACCTCATCTTCAACATTAAATCCGATCTGAGTTTTTTCGGTCGTACATTTAACAGAAAACCTCGTGAGAATTTTTTTCCATAATGATTCAAAAGTATCTTGGGAATCGCATGCGACCTTGACGACCTGATTGCTATTTTCAATCATAAGCTTAACGATATTGGAAAATGATGTCTTTCCCACACCTCGATCTCCGTATATTATGGAATGTTGTCCAGGCTGCTCCAATATTCCCAATATTTTGACCATTTGCGTCGCTCTTCCAGCAAATAATTGTTTCATTTCGACCGGTGAGGTAGGCGTGAAGACTTGATATACACTTTTGATAGGATCGTCCTTCGGAAGAATGCTCATTATCCCAAATTTTTTAATAACCAATCGTGCCAAGGCTGCCCATAGTTTTCGCTCCATGCAGCCTCTGAACCTGTCCTACATATAAATATAGTGTCGTTAACGATGTCGACTTGTGCTTGCAACTGAATCATTAAATCTTTAGCGTTCAGCTCAGAAATGATGATCCAACTGTTACTATTCATCGGGCAATAGGAACCAAACAATTTAAGATGTTCTCTAAATCGCTGGCCCCTAACAACGTCCTTTATGTCAAATGTTATAAGATATGCTGCCATAATAGGAAGGATACAAGTCGTTTTGTTACGCGCTACTTTTTTTTCCAAAATACAGGCCGAGCACAAGCGATGATATCGAGTTTAAAATAACCTTGCAAAATTCCCATACATCAACAACCCCTTTGTTGTCATCCATTACTATTCTTAATACTGCTATAACTAAAAAGATAATGGCTACGAATAAAAGAATACTTTTAGCGAGCTTGAAGATGTCTTGTTCAGAAACCTTTTCTTTTACAAATTCAAAAGTGCGAGCCTCGTTCTGCGGCTCATCAGGGAACTCCTCTATCTGC
>JAICXX010000015.1 GCA_025934485.1 Chitinophagaceae bacterium | reverse complement strand
GACAAGCGCACCACTTTGTGGTGCGTGTCCTGGTCGATCCATTCGTTTGGCATTTCCTTTTGCGGGCCGGTTTCGTCCATTGGCTGGGCGATGGCGGTCAGGCGGCATAGCAACAGGACGGTTGCCGGGATAAAGCTAAAAATTGCCCCTCGGGCGAGCCGCCTCCAGCGACTTGGTGATAAGGTTCTCATTGATAACCGGGATTTTGAGTATAGAGGCCTGGTACCGTTAGTATCTCGGACGAGGGTACGGGATAGATGACATAGTTGGGGACCACCTGGTTGATCAAGGTCTCGGTATCGCTGGCGATCCAGCTGTTCATGGTCGTCACAGCCATCCCTTCGCGGACCAGGTCATTCCAGCGGATGCCTTCGCCCAGGAATTCTCGTCGGCGTTCTTCCATGAGCTGGGGCAGCGTCACGTTGGACGTTGTGGGGATGCCGGCCCGGGTCCTTACCAGGTTGACGATCGAGTCGACGGTACTCTGGGAGCCCGATGCGCCGTGGAGGATCGCTTCCGCCTTCATCATGAGAACGTCCGTATAACGCATGACAATGAAGTTGATGGGCCAGTCGCGGAGACCGGTGCCGCGTTTGCCGGTAGCCGGGTTGATATATTTTTTGATGAAAGGATCGGCCGAATCCGGCGCACCACCCAGGGTTTTCGGATAGGACCACGCAATATTGAACGTATCCCGCTGGTCCACTTTTCCCGCTGCGCTGTTGGCATACGATTTCGTCAGATCGCTGGTGATATCGAAGGTCGTGGTGCCGTAGCCATTGCCATAGCCAGAGAGTCCGAGCCCGTTCCAGTAACCCTGAGGAGTCAGCTGGCTGGGATAGTCGGCGCCGTTATTGGTGCTCATGAACTCTACGTTGAAGACGACCTCCTTATTGTCTTCGTTAGTATATGAGAAGATACTGGGATAGTTGGACAGGAACTGGAACTGCCCGCTGTTGATGACATTGTTGAAATGTGCCTCGGCGGAGTCCCATTCGTTGGTACCGAGGGTCGGGCCGTTGACGCCGCTATAGGCTGGGCCGGAACGGGTGAGATAGACGAGGCCCAGCAGTCCTTCGGCGGACCATTTGGTGGCGCGGCCGACATCGGCGGCGCCATAGCTGCCCGGCAGAAGGGCGATCGCCGTATCCAGGTCGGAGATGATGAAGCTGTAGACGTCGGATACGGGACTGCGTTTGATCTTCTCTACCTCGGCCACCGTAAGGGCATGGGGGACGATCGGTACCTGACCATAGAGCCGCAGCAATTGGAAATAATAGAAGGCCCGGAGGAAATGACATTCACCGCTGAAACGCGCGGCAAGGCCGGGAGTAGTGATGTTGCTGCCCTTTGTCGCCAGGTTGTCGAGCACGGAGTTCGTATTATAGATGCCGTTGAAATTATCGTCCCAGGCGGCGGTGATAAAGCCAACGGAAGACAGGCTGGACGAGAAATTCCTGATGCCCTGCCAGTCGCGGTTACCGTCGGAGGTCGCGTTGATATTATCAGAGCGCATTTCCCCCATCCAGAGCACCTGGTCGGGATAAGAATGGAGCTGGTTATATGCGCCGGTGACGGCCTGGGTGAAATCCTGGGTATTGCTATAGAAAAGCGATGTTTCAACTGCGGATGGCGGCTTTTGATCCAGCTGTTTACTGCAGGAGATGGTCAGCAGCAGGATCATCGAGAAGCCACCGAAGATACCATATTTTACTAGTTTCATTTTGTAGAGATTTTGAGATTAGAAGCCTACGTTTACACCAAGGATCAGGGACCTGTTGAGCGGCGCAGCACCATAGTCACCGGGCAGCGGGTAGCTGCCGGTCGTGAGGTTGGTATTCTGTGCTTCGGGGTTGACGCCGCCGCTGTATTTATCCCAGCCGAACCAATTGAGCATGGAGGCATAGATACGAGCGCTGCTAATCACGCCAGTTTTTACGATGTTCTTCAGGTTATAGCCCAGCGTAATATTCTGGATACGGAAGAAATCGGTGGAATAGACCCAGTCCGACGTGGTTATGGGAATGGTGTAATTGTAATAGATCTTGCCCCGTGGAGCATTCGGGTTGGGATTGCTTGCCGTCCACCGGTGGCGCCACACGCCGTCGGTAGTGTTAAGACCGTTGGTGGGGTTGTCGAGGGCGCGACTGATGTAGGACATGATCGAGCCGCCGAGCTGGCCGTAGACCTGGAAGCTCAGGTCAAAGTTCTTGTAGCGGAAGTTATTGGTAAGCCCATAGGTATAGTCGGGGCTGGGATGGCCATAAGGAACGCGATCGCTCGTGTTAATGATCCCGTCGCCGTTGACATCCACAAATTTCTCGTCACCCGTGGTCTGCCCGGCGATTTTTGTAACCTTGGGGTTGGCCATATCGGCGTCGGTGAGAATGCCCTTGTGTCTGTAAACAAAAAAGGTATACATCGGCAGACCCTTCTGCAGCAGGAAGGAAGGATCGCCCGAGCCGAAGCCGTTGGAGATATTGACTGTATTTCCAAGCGCACCCAGGCTGAGCACTTTGTTCTGGTTCCAGGCAATATTGCCGTTAGCCGACCATGTGAAGTTTGCCGTGCGGATAAAGGTGACACCTAAACCCAGCTCGACGCCGCGGTTCTGCACGGACCCGACGTTCTCGAGGGCGGAAACGGCGCCGGCGGCGGCAGGCACGGGGACCTGGAGAAGGAGGTTGGTATTCTTTTTCTGGTAGGCGTCGAAGATGATGTTGATCCGGTTTTTCCAAATGGTAGCGTCGAAACCGGCGTCATAGGTGTTGGAGGTTTCCCATTGTAAATTGGGATTAGGAATACCGTTGGGCACCTGGCCGGTTGCCGCCACGGCGGTGTTGCCGCCGAAGCTGTAGTTACCGACAACGACATTGCTTATAATACCGTTTCTCAGGGTCGGGATTGCGCTGTAGTCGCCGATATTGTTATTACCGGATTTACCCCAGCTGAAGCGCAGCTTCAGATCGTTGATGAACGTGACATCGTTCATGAACTTCTCCTGCGATACCCGCCAGCCGGCGGATACTGAGGGAAAAGTACCATACTGATTGGCTATGCCAAAGCGGGATGAACCGTCACGGCGTATGGACCCGGACAGGAGGTACTTGCCCTGATAGCTATACTGTAAGCGTGCGTAGTAAGAAAAGAGCGTATTGTTGGTCTCGGTGGTAGTACCCGTCGTGGTCACGCCGGCGGTGCTGGCGATGGTATTATTGAGTGTGTTGAGAAGATCGTTGGCGAAGCCGCCTGCCGACTTGATCTGGAAGGTTTCGATATGCACGTAGTTATACGAGACGCCGGCCACTGCCGAGATCGTATGATCGTCGTGAAAGGTCTTGTTGTAGCTGAGGGTATTCTCGTTGACGTAATTCTGCTTGGTAAAACCGGAGTAGGCGCCTGTTGCATCCTTTCCGGGGCTGTTTAGCCGGTCAGTGATGTTGCCGGAAACGAAGTCGGAGACATAGTTCTTGAGGGTCTGGTTGGAAGCGTCGTAGTTGAACGTGCTGCGCGCTGTGAGCCCATCGAGTATCTGGAGCTCACCGTAAATAGTGAAGAGGTTGCGGGTGGTTTTGTAGGTATTGATGGAATTCTTGAGAAATGCTATGGGGCTCACGCTGGAGCTAGCCCAGGCGTACGTGGAGTTCTTGCCGGCACCGGTATTGAGTCCGGCGGAATCCTCTACGATGGGGATCATGTTGTAGAGGTGCATGAGCTGGTTGTCCTTGCCTTCCGCGGTGGGAGACTTTGTCACCGAATAGGTTGGCGCGAGATTGAGGCCCAGCTTAAAGTGTTTGGCGACGTTGACCTCCACATTGGCGCGTGCGCCGTAGTTGGTGTAGCCGGTGGCGAGCAGGGCGCCGTCCTGGTTGAGATAGTTTCCGGAAACGAAATAGCGGACATTGTCGGTGCCCCCGCTGGCCGAGACCTCATAGTTCTGGAAGGGTGCGGTGCGGAAGGCGGAGTCCTGCCAGTTGACGAATTCGAGCCCCGGATGACCCGGCATCGCCCAACGCGGGTCTGGCATCGACTTCGCATCAAACTTTCCGCCGTTGGCAGCCTCCCGCTGGGCGAGGGTTTGGTCGGCGGTATGGCCGGCTGTCGCCGTCCATACGGCGTTCTCGCGTTCGGTGGCCATGTTGATCCAGTCTGTGGGGCTTAGCACATCCAGTTTTCGCGCCACCTGGCTGATGCCGGCGTTGGCGTTCACATAAAGGCGAGTGCGGCCAACCTGTCCGCGTTTGGTGGTGATCAGCACGACGCCATTCGCGGCGCGGGAACCATAGATGGCGCCTGCCGCGGCGTCCTTAAGCACCTGGATGCTTTCGATATCGTCGGGGTTAAGGTTGTTGAGCGGGTTACCGTTCGAATAGCCGCCGGCGGTATTCTGACTGTTGACGTCCAGTGGAAAACCATCGATGACATAGAGCGGTTCCGTGCCAGCGTTGATGGAGCCCGTACCGCGAACGAGGATCGAGAAGCCGGCGCCTGGCATGCCCGTTTGCTGGCGGATCTGGACACCGGGCATCTGACCGATCATGGCCTGATCAATACGGGTGATGGGTTTTTCCTGGATGCTTTTGGTATCCATGGTAGCAACGGCCGCTGTAACGTTTTGTCTTTTTTGTGTTCCGTAACCAATGACGACGACGTCGTCCATGGATTTATCGCCTTTGACCATGGCGACATTCATCGGGGAATTGCCGGAGACGACGACCTCCTTGTCCTGGAAGCCCACGTAGGAAATTACCAAAACATCTTTTTCTTTTGCGGTGATGGTGAAGGTACCATCTGCGCCTGCAGTTACAGCAGACCTGGAGCCTTTGACCGTAATGCTGGCACCGGGGACGGGTTGGCCGGTGTCATCTGTAACCCTCCCGGTGATCTTCTTTGGTTGAGCTTGCGCCCACACGGAGACCGATGTCACTAAGAAAAAAAGTAGCCAGATGAGAGATGGAGGGAATAACCAGTTTTTTTTGTTTTGGCGAGAGAACATGACGGCAAGTGTTTGATGATAAAAATAGAGCGGGGATGACTTGCCATCCGGTGAGATGAATACAATAAGCAGGCATGGCAAGAAATCGTTTTTCGTTCGTTCAAGCCCTATAAAAATAGAGAACTTGCAAGGGGGAACTATCCTGCTGCATCCTGCTTTAGACGCGAAATCTACGCAAACGTTGTCGGAAGTGTTAGATTGACAATTATTTTCAAGATGGGCTTAGAGGAAGCCGAGTTCGAGCTTTGCTTCTTCGGACATCATCTCTTTGTTCCATGGTGGATCGAAGGTGAGTTGCACGTGGCAATCGAGCACTTCGGGAAGAGCTTCGATCTTTTCCTGTACATCGCGGACGATGTCACCTGCCACGGGGCATGCAGGCGCGGTGAGCGTCATGGTGATCTTGATATTGCCTTTGTCGCCGATCCTGATATCGTAGACGAGGCCGAGATCGAAGATGTTGACGGGGATCTCGGGGTCGAAGACGGTGCGGAGTGCAGCTTCGATGTTATCGCGGAGAGTGCTCATGATTCGACGGATTTTTTTTGATAAGCGAGGGCGTATAGCTTGATCTGCTTGACCATCGACAAGAGACCATTGGAGCGGGTGGGTGAGAGATGGCTGCTGAGGCCGATGGCGTCGATGAAATAGAGATCCGATTCGATGATGGCTTTGGGTGTCTGGCCGTTGAGGACTTTTATCACGAGGCTGATGAGTCCTTTAGTGATAACGGCATCACTGTCTGCTGTGAACAGGAGTTTGCCATCTTTAAATTCCGTGTGTAACCAAACGCGCGACTGGCAGCCCCGGATGAGATTGTCGTCGGTCTTGTATTGTTCTTCGATCATCGGCAATTCTTTACCGAGCTGGATGATGTATTCGTATTTGTCCATCCAGTCGCCGAAGAGTTCGAAGTCGGCTATGATCTCGTCCTGTGTTTGTTGAATCGTCATGATAGCAAGGCTGAAGCTTTGCGGATACCTGCGGCGAGGCGGTCGATATCCTGGCTGTTGTTATAGATGGCCAGGGATGCGCGGACGGTGCCGGGAATACAATAGCGATCCATTACGGGTTGGGCGCAATGGTGGCCGGTGCGGACGGCGATGCCTTGTTTGTCGAGGATCTCGCCGAGGTCGAAGGGGTGGATATCGCCAACGAGGAAGGAGATGACACCGGCGCGGCGTTCGGCCACGGCCTTGCCGATGAGGCGGAATCCATTTATTTCCGTCAATGTCCCGAGGGCATAACTCATCAGGCTGTGTTCTACCTGCTGAATATTGCGGATGCCGAGACCGAGCACATAGTCGATGGCGGCGGCCAGGCCGACGGCTCCGGCCATATCCGGTGTGCCGGCTTCGAATTTATAGGGTAAATCGTTGTAGGTAGTTTTTTCAAACGTTACCGTCTTGATCATTTCGCCGCCGCCCTGGTAAGGGGGTAGCTGATTCAGCCATTCTTCTTTGCCATAGAGCACGCCGATACCGGTGGGTCCGTAGAGCTTGTGGCTGGAGAAGGCCAGGAAATCCACGTCGAGGCTTTGAACATCGACTTCCAGATGTTGTACTGCCTGGGCGGCATCGAGCAAGACCGGGATGCCGCGTTTATGGGCAGCCGTGATAATAGCCTGTACGGGGTTGACACCGCCGAGAGAGTTGGAGACGTAGTTAAATGATACGAGTTTTACGTCGTCGAGGAGTTTGTCGAGGTTGTCGAGGATCAGTTCGCCTTCATCGTCCACGGGGATGACTTTGAGGCTTGCGCCTTTTTCTTCGCAGATCATCTGCCAGGGGACGATATTGGAATGGTGCTCGACGGCGGAAATGAGGATGCTGTCGCCGGGTTTCAAGAATTTCCTGCCGAAGCAGGAGGCGACGAGGTTGATCGACTCCGTGGTACCGCGGGTATAGATGATCTCGTGATTATGCCGTGCGTTGATGAAATCGGCGATCTTTTGCCGGGCGCCTTCGTAGGCTTCGGTAGCCTGCTGGCTAAGGTGGTGGACGCCGCGATGGACATTGCTATTGATCGTATGATAATAGTCGTCCATGGCGTGCAGGACCGATTCCGGCTTTTGCGTGGTGGCCGCGTTGTCAAGGTAGACAAGCGGATAGCCGTAGACGTGTGTAGACAGGATGGGAAAGTCTTTCCTCACTGCTTCCACGTCGATCATGTGGCTTTCCAATATGTCGTTTGTGTTCGTCATTGTGTTACAGGAATATGTTGACCGATGAGCCTGTTGATATGCGTTTCGACGGCGGCATGTTTGATCTTCTCCGTGACGTCGAAGGCAAAGGCGTTGATCAGCAAGGCCTTTGCCGCGGCTTCGCCTATACCCCGGGCGCGCAGGTAGAAAAGCGCTTCTTCACTGAACTGACCAACCGTGGAGCCGTGGCTGCATTTGACGTCGTCGGCATAGATCTCGAGCTCGGGTTTCGAGTCGATGGTGGCTTTTTTGCCGATGACGAGGTTATTGTTCTGTTGGAAGGCATTGGTCTTCTGTGCGTCCTGGTGTACGTAGACTTTTCCGTTGAAGACGCCGGTGGATTGTTCCAGCAGCACACCTTTATAGAGTTCGTTGCTGAAGCAGTTGGGCTTTTGGTGATCTACCAGGGTATGGTTGTCCACCAGCTGCCGGTCAGCGGCGAGATAAAGACCATAGAGATGGGTCTCCGTATGATCTTCTTCCAGCCGGGCTTGCAAGTCGTTGCGGACGAGATCGGCGCCGGGCAGGGTGAATGTATAGTTGTTGTAAAGGCTTTGTTTTTTTTGCCGGACCGTGGTGTGGTTGACCAGGCGGACATTAGCGGGGGCGCTTTGGATTGTGGTATGATCCAGCTTTGCATCGCGATGCATCACGATCTCTGTGAGGCTGTTGACCCAGATATGGGTCTGGCCTTTTTCCGATACGATGGATTCGACGATGCTGAGTTCGGCGCGTTCGTTAACCAGCCATATATGCCGGGGTTGGACCATGAGGTTGGTGCCGGCTGTATAGGCATGGATGATATGCAGGGGCTTGTCGGGTAAGGCGGCGGCTTTGACGCGGATAAAGAGGCCGTCTGCGAAGAGGGCGGTATTCAGCGCGGTAAAGAAACGGTCGTTGTGGTTCTGCGTGAACCATTCGGCGAAGGCCGGGTCTTGTTTTGCCTCCGCCATGGGTAGGAGCTCGACGCCTTGCGGCAGGGTCGAACCCAGGGTTTTATCCCAGACGCCGTTGACCAGCGCGATGGTATAGCAGTCGAAATCGGCGATGCGGGCCGTGTCGATGAGCCTTGTGGGAACGGGAAGGTTGGGGACGTTCAGGGCATATTCGTCTTTCAGGAATCGGGTGAGGTTGGTATATTTCCAATCCTCATTACGGATGGTGGGAAAACCCGATTGCCGGAAGTTCTCGAAAGCCTGTTTGCGGATGCGGCGAAGGTCGCTGGTCTCGTCTGATGAGGCCTGGTTGGCCAGCTTTTCGAAACCATTGATGACTTCGTCGTATAATGTTACTTCTGATGGTGAGTTCATAATCTAGAACATTGTCTAATGATTGTCCTTCGGACGAGCCGACTTCTGCGGCTCAAGGGTCTGTCTTGATTCATTTTATATGCTTTCGGCTTTTTCCCGGGCTTCTTCCTTAAGCCAGTCGTATCCTTTTTCTTCCAGTTCCAGCGCCAGATCTTTGGTGCCGGATTTTACGATGCGGCCATTGTAGAGCACGTGGACGAAATCGGGAACGATATATTCCAGCAACCGCTGGTAGTGGGTAATGATGATGAATGCATTGTCCTTGGAGCGGAGCTTGTTGACGCCCTGGGACACGATGCGAAGGGCGTCGATGTCGAGGCCGGAGTCCGTCTCGTCGAGGATGGCGAGCGAGGGTTCGAGCATCGCCAGCTGGAAGATCTCGTTGCGTTTCTTTTCACCGCCGGAGAAGCCTTCGTTCAGCGAGCGGTTGACGAGCTGGGCGTCGAACTCCACGAGCTTTTGTTTTTCGCGCGACAGTTTGAGGAATTCCTTGGCCTCGAGGGGGGGCAGGCCGCGATATTGACGGATCTCCGCCAGTGCCGTCTTCAGGAAGTTGACGTTGCTGACGCCGGGAATCTCGATGGGGTATTGGAACGCCAGGAAGAGGCCTTCGCGGGCGCGGTCTTCGGGCGACATGTCTAAGAGATCCTTACCATGGAATTTTACTTCGCCTTGCGTTACCTGATAGCTTTCTCTGCCGGCCAGTACCGAAGCCAGGGAGCTTTTGCCGGAGCCATTGGGCCCCATTATCGCATGCACTTCGCCTGCTTTTACTTCTAAGTTGATGCCTTTCAGGATCTGTTTCTCTTCGACTTCGGCGTGTAAATTTTTAATGATCAGCATTGTTGTTTTGGGCCTCCGGGCCTCCGTTTTAATTTGTCCCTCCGGCCCAAAACATCTTATGATGGGCCTTCGGCCGACGGACCCATGGTCCGTCTTATTGTTTTGGGCCTTCGGGCCCTCGTTTAGCCTACGCTGCCTTCCAGCGTAATAGATAATAACTTTTGTGCTTCGACGGCGAATTCCATGGGGAGCTGGTTGAGGACTTCCCGGACATAGCCATTGATGATGAGGGCGACAGCTTTTTCAGAGTCGATGCCCCGTGCGTTGAGGTAGAAGATCTGGTCTTCACCGATCTTGGAGGTGGTGGCCTCGTGTTCTACGGTCGCGCTATTGTTCTTCGATTCGATGTACGGGAAGGTATGGGCGCCGCAGCGGTCACCGATAAGCAGCGAGTCACATTGGGTGAAGTTGCGGGCCTCGTCGGCTTTAGGACCGATCTGGACGAGACCGCGATAGCTGTTTTGTCCCTCTCCGGCAGAGATACCTTTGGAGATGATGCGGCTGCGGGTGTTGCGGCCGATGTGGTGCATCTTGGTGCCGGTGTCGGCGATCTGTTTATTGCGGGTCACCGCCACCGAATAGAATTCACCTGTGGAGTTATCGCCCTGCAGGATGACGCTGGGATATTTCCAGGTGATGGCGGAGCCGGTCTCGACCTGGGTCCAGGAGATCTTGGCGTTGTCGCCTTTGCAGATCCCGCGTTTGGTGACGAAATTGTAGATGCCGCCTTTGCCGTCCTTGTCGCCGGGGTACCAGTTCTGGACGGTGGAGTATTTGATCTCCGCGTTGCCCATGGCAATGAGCTCGACCACGGCGGCATGCAGCTGGTTCTCGTCGCGCATCGGCGCGGTGCAGCCTTCGAGGTAGCTGACGTAGCTGCCTTCGTCGGCGATGATCAGGGTTCTTTCGAATTGGCCGGTGTTTTCGGTATTGATCCGGAAATAGGTGGACAATTCCATGGGGCAGCGAACCCCTTTGGGGATATAGACAAAGGAACCATCCGAAAAGACGGCGGCGTTCAGTGCGGCGAAAATATTGTCGGAATACGGCACGACGGAGCCGACGTATTTTTTGACCAGCTCGGGATGTTCCTGTACTGCCTCACCGAAGGAACAGAAGATGATGCCCAGTTCCTTGAGCTTCTCTTTATAGGTCGTGGCAACCGAGATGCTATCGAATACGGCGTCCACGGCTACTCCGGCGAGGGCCTTTTGTTCGGAAAGCGGGATGCCGAGTTTTTCGAACGTCGCGAGCAATTCGGGGTCGACCTCGTCGAGGCTATTGTATTTCTTTTTATTACGCGGGGCAGCGTAATAGGAGATCTTTTGAAAATCAATGGAGGGAAGGGTGAAATTCTGCCATTCCGGTAGTTTCTGCTTACGAAAAGCCTGGAAGCCTTTGAGCCGCCATTCGAGAAGCCATTCCGGTTCCTTTTTCTTTTCCGAGATATAACGGATGGTGTCCTCATTAAGGCCGGCAGGCAGGATATCCATTTCGATATCCGTGACGAACCCGAATTCGTACTCCTTATTAGCTATATTGTCAATTATTTCGTTATCGTTTCCCATATTTTCTCGCTCTTTATGCTTAGACCTTTGGCCTGCAAGATACTCGATAGGTGGCTGATTTCCTGCTGATTTCCCCCGCTCCGGATCAAACGGCGAAACTTTCCCCGCAGCTACAGGTCCGGGAGGCATTGGGATTGTTGAAAGTCAGTCCTTTACCATTCAACCCACCCGAATAGTCCAGCTCCGTTCCATAGAGATAAAGCAGGCTCTTCATGTCTACGACGACGGTGATCCCTTTGTCTTCAAAGATCTGGTCGCCTTCTTTTTGCACGGTATCGAAGTCCAGCTTGTACTCCAGACCCGAACAGCCGCCGCTTTTTACCCCTACCCTGACGAAAGTTTCGGATGTGGCGTGCTTGTCGGTCATCAGTTTTGTGATATATTCCTTTGCTGCTGGCGATACTGTGATCATGATTTTGACTTTTTGCTTGGTTTTACATGGATATAACAAAAAACAGATGAAAGAGTTACTCTTCCACCTGCAAAATTCGTAATTATCGCGCTTAATTCCTATCGAAAATGGGAAAACTTGCATGTCATTGAATCCGCCAGACCGGGCGTCAGGCCGCGGCTGATGATTGTCCTTCGGACGATCCGTGTCCCACGGATCAATGAATCACTTCTGTAATAGGTCTGCCGACGCAGCCGTTGGGCATCTGGATATGCAGGAGGGCGGCTACGGTGGGTGCTATATCATGAATAGCAATGGGATATGGGTGTCATAGGGATTCCAGGTGCCGGGCGAGGTGCCCGTCTTGCCGTGTGCCTCGAACCAACCCGCATTGAGAATCAATTGGATAGCGCCGCTACGGTTGGCATAATAGCCGTTCATTACCATGCTGCGAACCGGTTCGGCAACGGCTGTCTCGCCTACGTTGGCCATGTCGATGGCGTAGGTAATGCTGCATATTGAAGGTCACCTGGTAGTTAGAGATAGTGTCGACGAGGCCAAGCGTCTGGAAGGTTTGCCCGAGGATGTGGTTGAGGCTGAACGTAATCCGTCGAGGCACAATTGATGGTCAGAAAGTCGGTGAAGGGGCCCTGGCCCAGCCGATAACCTGGCCTGCTCGACCCAATCATTCCCGGCAATGCCGCCGAAGGCGGGGACGGAGCCGGTGAAGATGCAGGTATGGCCTACGGCGGTAAACGCGGGCATGCCAACCACCAGTTTTGGCCGCTGCGTCTTCTCGCTGTGATGGGGTTGGCGGGAAGCGAGACCGAGAACGATAACGAGGGAGATTAGAAGGGTATTAGAAGTCATGCGATTCGAAATTTTGGCGCAAAAGTATTGAGTCGAGCATCGTCAAATGCGTTATTTTTGCGCTAGTGTCAACTTTAATAATTTCATAATAATGGCAGATATCTTTGAAAAATTAGTCAAGCACAACGGCCCTATCGGTCAACATAGGGAGAGAGCACACGGTTATTTTGCATTCCCCAAACTGGAAGGAGAGATCGGTAGCAGGATGCTTTTCCGGGGAAAAGAGAAAATTGTTTGGAGTCTCAACAATTATCTTGGCCTGGCCAACCACCCCGATATCCGGAAAGTAGACGCGGAAGCAGCGGCCCGTTTTGGGCTGGCGGCCCCGATGGGCGCGCGAATGATGAGTGGTAACAGCGGTTATCACGAGCAGCTGGAGAAAGAGCTGGCAGAGTTTGTTCACAAGGAGGATGCCAACCTGTTCAACTATGGTTATCAGGGAATAATGAGTGCGATCGATGCCATCTGCGGCCGGCACGACGTGATCGTATATGATGCGGAAAGCCATGCTTGTATTATCGACGGGTTGAGATTGCATACGGGACACCGTTACGTTTTCAAGCACAACGATATAGAAGATTGCGAAAAACAACTTCAGCGGGCTACGACCTTGATCGAGAAGCAGGGGTCGGGTGGTATCCTGGTGATCTCGGAAGGGGTCTTCGGGATGGCCGGAGATCAGGGAAAGTTGAAGGAGATCGTCGAGTTGAAAGACAAGTACGAGTTCCGGTTCCTGGTAGACGATGCGCATGGCTTTGGGACACTGGGGAAGACGGGTGCCGGCGCCGGCGAAGAGCAGGGTATACAGGATCAGATCGATCTGTATTTCTCTACTTTCGCCAAGTCTATGGCTTCCATTGGTGGGTTTATGGCTGGGGATAGAGCTATCGTCGATTATATTCGCTACAATACACGGTCCCAAATTTTCGCCAAGAGCCTGCCCTTGCCGATCACGGTGGGGAACCTGAAACGGTTGGACATGTTACGTACTATGCCGGAGTTAAGGAAGAAGTTGTGGGATGTGGTGACTAAGCTGCAGAAGGGGCTCAAGGACAGTGGTTTCGATATCGGCGCTACGAATTCGTGTGTGACGCCGGTGTATATGAAGGGGGATGTGCCCGAGGCGACGGCGATGGTGATGGATCTGCGGGAGAATTATAATATCTTCTGTTCGATAGTCGTATATCCGGTGATCCCTAAGGGGCATATCATTTACCGGTTAGTGCCGACGGCGGTGCATACGGATGAGGATATCGAGCGTACGCTGGTTGCATTTCGGGCTACGAAGAAGAAGCTGGATGCGGGGGAATATAGGGTCGCGGCGATCCCGGATATGGCGGAGGCGTCTTAAAATCTTCTTATTTGATATCAAAACCCACCTGGCGGTGGGTTTTTTCTTTTTTTGCGGCCCTGCCGAAAAAAAAGAGCCCCGCGCCTGAACGGCCAGGGGCCGTTCGCCCGGAGGGCCGACATTAGACAAAAGCCCCGCCAAAAGGTCGAGATTTTAAAACACAAAGAGCCCCGCTTTTGGCGGGGCTGCACTAATCAAATACCATTAACCATTAAACCTTATCCTATGAAAAAACAAAGGTAGTGTGTCAGACCAACATTATGCGAGGAAAAGTGCAAAAAATTTTCGCCGAAAATGATTTAATTGATTCTAATCAATTCTCACACATACAGATAATCCTTTAGGGACACCGTGTCAACTTTTTGGAGCTAAAACGATATAGTCTCGGATAAACGTGAAGAGGTGGGCGGATATGCCAGAACGCGGGTGACCCTTAGAAAATGCAGATGGAAACCCTTACCAGGTTGGGTGGAAGCCCTTTTGGTAGTCGTCGAAGGAGCGGGTGCGGTAGGCGCCGTCGCCGAAGAATTTGACCAGGAGCTCGAGGTCTTTGGGCTCCATATAGCCGGGGATGGCTTGTGGTTCATAGCCGGGGGCGATGATAATGGTCGTCGGGAATTCGAGCCGGCCGTGCGCAAGGTATACTGCGAACAGATTGCAGCGGTACTGGGGATCGAAATCATAAGTCCGGCCCTGCCAGTTGATGGTGGCATGAGTCTCGGCGTCCAGCTTTACGGTATAAAATTTATCGGTGAGGTATTCGGCGACCTTTTTGTTGGAGTAGGTTTTCCGGTCCATCTGTTTGCACCAGCCGCACCACGTGGTATAGAGATCGATGAGGATGGGTTTTTGCTGTTGCCGGAGCTTTCCGGCGACCTCTTCGATGGTCATCCAGGGGATGGAGGTGGCTGCGGGGATCTTCCCCGGGTTGACTGCGGGGTTTGAGCTCGCCGTAGGCGCAGGGGCGGGTTTCCGGGCGCTGATCAGGAGGGAACCGGTGCCGGCGAGCATTAAGAAAGCTAAAAAGTAAGGCTTCATGGTTACTTTTGTGGTGGCTACAAAAATAATTCAAACGGAAAACTAATGAGGAAAATTGTCGTTGCGATCACAGGCGCCAGCGGTTCTATCTATGCAAAACAGCTGTTGGACCGGCTGGCCAGGATCAGGGATCAATGGGAGGCGGTGGCCGTCGTGATGACGGAGAATGCCAAAGAGGTATGGCGGACCGAGCTGGGCAATACGGCCTATTCCGACTATACCCTACCCTTCTTTTCACAGCAGGATTTCAGGGCTCCTTTTGCCTCCGGGTCGGGCAAATACGACACGATGATCATTATCCCTTGTTCCATGGGAACGCTGGGGCGGATCGCCACCGGCATATCTAACGATTTAATCACGCGGGCTGCCGACGTAATACTGAAAGAGCGGCGTAAGCTCCTCTGCGTAGTGCGGGA
Organism: Chitinophagaceae bacterium; assembly: GCA_025934485.1. Taxonomy (GTDB): domain Bacteria; phylum Bacteroidota; class Bacteroidia; order Chitinophagales; family Chitinophagaceae; genus Puia. Next base: position 47,920 of record JAICXX010000015.1, on the reverse strand, counting down.
TACGCCTTATAACCTGATCCATATCCGGAATATGGAGACGGTGACGCTGGCCGGGGGAATCATTTGTCCCGCCACGCCTTCGTTCTACAGCCTGCCGAAGACCATCGACGAGGTTGCCGCCACAGTGGTGGACCGCGTCATAGACCTGGCGGGGTTCAAGATCGATACGTTCAGGTGGGGGGAATAGTGGCCGGTAGCTCGACGGGGTCGGTGGGAGCCGGTGCGTCTAATGGGGGCCGCTTCTAGTTCCTGAGATCCACTTCTTCGGCGCCGGGGTGTTTGGCCTTGTTGTAGGCCAGCTGCTCGTCGGAGATGGGGGCGTTGCCATTGAGCTTGGTGATGTCGAGCGAATAGCGGTTGCCGCTTTTGTCGAACCAGCGTACGCTGACGAGCGAGTGCGTCACCTTGTCGATCTCCAGCAGGGCTTTGAAGAAAGATTTCGTTTTATCGACTGGGGTCAGCTCGACCTCCTTTACTGTACGGGTGCCAATCTTGCTATCGCCGTTGAGCTTATAGAGGAAATCCTTGACGTAGAAGGGAGTACTGCTGAGGAGCTTGTCGGGGCTGAGTGTTTGTGTCGACGGATCGTTCTTCGTGATGGTGGTTTCGTTGGAGCCCTTATCATAGGTCCATACGTCCTTACCATCGCAATAGATGTCCTGGCCGCTGGGGATACTGATATGATAGCGGTTGCCTTTGAGCTGGATGGTGCCGCTTTTGCTGCCCTGGAGGGCTCCTTTGGCATCCATGACCTTGAGGGTGAAGCTGGCTTGAACGGCCGTATACGATTTCAGCTTGGCGCTTAACCCATCCAGCACTTTTTTTGCATCGGGGTCGCTTTTGCCGAGACTGTTGTTCTGGGCCTGCGCAACGAAACACACACAACCAAGGAGTAAACTCAAGAAGACAGATCTGTTCACGGTCAATTTGTTTTTTAGTGGATTGGGCGCAAAGATACCTCAAAAACTACGGATTCAGGTACTGATCGAGCTCCATTTCGGACTTTATTAGCACATCGCGGGGTTTGCTGCCTTGTCCTGGTCCCACCACGCCGGCTGCTTCGAGCTGGTCCATGAGACGTCCGGCCCTGTTATAGCCCAACTTCATCTTCCGCTGGATAAGGGAAGTAGAACCCAGTTGGTTAGCTACAATGAGCCGCGCGGCCTCCTCAAAAAGGGGATCGCGGTCCTCCAGATCGAAGCCTTTCGCCTCCAGCTCTTTCTCATCGACATACTCGGGCAATTTATAGGCCTCGGGGTAGCCACGTTGTTTGCCGATGAAATCCGTAATCTCTTCGACTTCCGGGGTATCGACGAATGCGCATTGGAGGCGGGTGATCTCGCCGTTGTGAGAAATCAGCATATCTCCTTTACCAATGAGCTGGTCGGCCCCGCCGGCATCGAGGATGGTACGTGAGTCGATCTTGGAAGACACTTTGAAGGCAACGCGGGCCGGGAAGTTGGCCTTGATGGTACCCGTAATAATATTGACGGAAGGCCGCTGCGTAGCGATGATCAGGTGGATACCCACGGCACGGGCCAGCTGTGCGAGGCGGGCGATGGGCATCTCCACTTCTTTCCCCGCCGTCATGATCAGATCGGCGAACTCATCCACCACCAGTACGATGAAGGGCAGGTATTGATGACCCTTTTGGGGATTGAGGCGCCGTTTGATGAATTTTTCGTTATATTCTTTAATGTTACGGGCGTTGGCTTCTTTGAGCAGATCGTACCGGTTGTCCATCTCGATACAAAGGGCATTGAGTGTATGGATGACCTTTTTTGTATCGGTGATGATGGCTTCTTCTTCGCCCGGCAGTTTGGCCAGGAAATGTTTCTCAATGGTACGATAGATGCTCAGCTCCACTTTTTTCGGGTCGACCAGGACGAGCTTTAGCTGGGACGGATGCTTTTTATACAACAGGGAGACAAGGATGGCGTTGAGTCCTACCGATTTACCCTGACCGGTGGCTCCGGCCATGAGCAGGTGGGGCATGGACGCGAGGTCGACGATGAAGTTCTCGTTGTCGATCTTTTTCCCGATGGCGATGGGCAGGCTGTAATTGCTGTGCTGGAATTTATCGGAGGCCAGCAGAGTGCGCATGCTCACTACCGTTTTCTTGACATTGGGGACTTCGATACCGATCGTGCCCTTGCCGGGGATGGGGGCAATGATACGTATTCCGAGGGCCGCCAGGCTGAGCGCGATGTCGTCTTCCAGGTTTTTTATCCGGGAGATGCGGACACCCGCGGCGGGGACGATCTCATAAAGGGTGACGGTGGGCCCTACGGTGGCGCTGATCTTCGAGATCGAGATATCGTAGTTCTTCAGGGTATTGATGATCTGATTCTTATTTGCCTCCAGCTCGCCGGGGTCCTGAACGATCCTTTCGCTGCCATGGGCTTCCAGCAATTCCAGACCCGGATATTTATAATCACGCAGGTCGAGGGTGGGTTCATAATCCGGCATATTCACCGGAAGCAGGGACTCGGCCGGTTCGCCATTCGCCTCCTGCAGTTCCGTGCTGGTCTTGATCTCGAGCTCGAGGTTTCCTGCGGCGGGCTTTTTTGCGAGGGGCGGGATGGGCGGAATGTTCAGCGGAGGTGGCGGTTCCTCGGCCGGTTCTTCCTCGAGGTCTTCGTCCTGGTCCTCGTCCAGCTCTTCGGCGACAAGGGATGTCATTGCCGGTTCGTCCGGTTCGAATGGCGGCTCTTCGTCGCGTTCCGTTATCGTGAATTCTATCGGCTCTTCGCCATTGGCTCTCGGCTGTTTGTCATTAGCTCCTGGCTGTTTGTCATTAGCGTACGGCGCGATGGCGAGGACTCCTCCCTCCTCTTTCAGCACATTGCCTTGTCCCTTCACCTGGTTAAAAGATTCGTCAACGAAAAGTTTTGCCCCCTTCTTGCCTTTGGCTTTTGGCTCGGGCTGCGGTTCGGGTTCGGACCCGATGGCTTCGGGTTCGGGAACGGGTGTCGCCGCCTTATCGCGGGCCGGCAGCTTGGGCACCTTGAATGCAGGGTTGAAGCGCCAGATGACCCATGCAAGGCCGGCTACGAGCAGCAGGGCTGCGGTGCCGATCCAGCCGAGGGCGTGGGTAAGCCAGTCCGACACCATACTACCTACGGCCCCGCCCCAGGCGAAACCACTGCCGGTAGTGATAAATGCGAAGGCTACCGAAAAATATAGAAGCCCCGAAAGTACATAACGAAGATTCCGCGAGATGGAAAAGATGCGCCGGGCGAAAAGCAGATTGACGCCCACGATGAAAAAGAATGAACAGAACAGGTAAGAGGCAAGGCCAAATCCATTGAAGAAAAATTCATAGGAAATGAGGGCGCCGAGGTTGCCCAGCAGATTGGCCGTCCTGGTGGTGCGCGACCAAAGCATCCTTACGCCTTGCAGGACCTTATCCTGGTCATCCTGCCAGGTAAAAAGAAAAGAAGTAAATGCGATGAAAAGAAACAGGGCCAGCAGAAGAAAGACAGCACCGGTGATCTTATGGGTACGCTCGTCTTTTACAAGCTCTTTAGCCGTAACCCGGGATTCTTTATCCGATCTCAGCTTATCGGCAGCAGGCTTCTGGCTTTTCTTGGACTTCGATTTTGCCATGGATACAAAGATATAATTCTTTACCTTTAAAAAAACTCCTCGTGCGCGTCCTATTAAGCCTACTATTGCTGGCTGTGTTTACATGCTGCCGGGCGCAAAATCCTATAGCGCCGCCGGCTGCGGATCTGGCTAAAACAGGACTGCTCAACGACATCTCCGCCAATACCTGGCTCTATTTCACCCCTGGCGGCACTATCGATGTCAACCATCTACCTACCTTTCCTTACAAAAAAGAGGCCGCGAAATACCTACATTTTATACCGCCGGCCGTGATCAACCGGAAAACGGTGTTGCGATTCACGCTGGTCAACAGCAGCGAAACGGCCCAAAGCGTGTATTTCTGTCCCGGCTTCCTGATCGACTATATCCGGCTTTACCGGCTGAGCGGCGGTCGGCGGGTGACGGCATTGCCGGACAGTTTACCCGATGACCCGGATAGTCTTGGCTATCGCAAAATTACCCTCGCGGCCCGGGATACGGGCGTCTTTTTCGCGGTGTGTTCCTTTATCAAGGCGTCTTCCAACTCGCTCACCCCTACCCTCACCACCGACAGTTTGATCAAAGAAGGCATCCTGCTCCAGCACCGCAATAAGACCAGCATCGATATCAGTACCAATCTTTTTGCGGGCATCATGCTGATGATGATCTTTTACGCCACCAGCGAATACCTGCAAAGCGGGAAAATAGAATTCCTGTATTATATCGGCTACTCGCTTTGCATCGGCCTAATGCTGTTCCTGAAGGCGATACTACGCAATAGTTCTACTTCCTTCAATTTCTTTTTTGAAAGCTTTCTCGACAACATCATCTTTTCGGCCGGTTACGTGAGCTATATCGCCTTTCACCGCCAGTTCCTGGAGACCAGCAGACTCTACCGGTCACTGGACCGCTTTCTGTTCTGGGGCTGTGTAGGCATCGGCGTATTGACGGGCTGCTACGCGATCTTCTTCTATATCTCTCCGGATTTTCGTATCGCCAACAACTTCGAGGTAGCCACCAAGCTCTTTTTGCTGGCGATCTCGGTGGTATTCATCCTGAAGGGGCTGGGCTATCGCAACCGGCTGATGAACTATATCGTGTACGGGAATATCTCGCTTTGCCTGCTATCCATCGTCTCCCAGGTCATGATCTCCACGGGTATCAAGGTCGTGCAGGGGAATTCCGTGCTAAATTCGGCTTTATTCTATTACGAAGGTGGCATTACCATCGAGCTGCTTTTCTTCCTTTTCGCGCTGACTTATAAAAATAAAATGGAGATCATTCTCAGCACGCAAAAGGAGGAGAAGCTGAAGCTGGAGACGGAGCGGAAAGAGATGGAGAAGCAAGTGGCGGTCCTGGCCGCCAAACAGGATGAGCGGAACCGCATCTCCGTGGACATGCATGACGAGCTGGGTTCCGGTGTCACCGCCATCCGGTTGATGAGCGAGATCGTCAAAAGCAAGATGAAGGATCAGACCCTGCCGGAGATAGAAAAGATCTCCAATTCCGCCAATGAGCTGCTGAACAAGATGAATGCGATCATTTGGACGATGACGAGCTCCAATGACACCGTGGAAAACCTGGTGGCCTATATCCGGAGCTATGCTGTGGAGTTCTTCGAGAATACAAACATCGATTGCCATTTTAAGATGCCCGGCGTTATCGAACACCGGGAGATAAGTGGAGAGAAAAGACGAAATATCTTTCTCTCGGTCAAAGAAGCATTGAACAATGTGGTCAAACATTCGCAGAGTTCGGTCGTCCGGATCGATATCTCGGTAGGAGACCGGCTGGTGATCGAGATCCAGGACGACGGCATCGGGATCAATATGGAGAAGCTGCGGAAGTTCGGCAATGGGCTGAACAACATGAAAAAGCGCATGGCGTCGATCGAGGGGGAGTTCAATATCGAGAACTGGCAGGGGACGAAGACGACATTCTATTTGCAGTTATAAAGACGCCGCGGGACCGTGAGCTCAGGGCTTCTCCTTTCGGGTGATGCCGATATAAAGGAAGATCCAGCCGAGGATGAAGAAGAGGCCGCCGATGGGGGTAGCCACGCCGGCTACCTTCAGATGGGTGCTCTCGGCGATCCTCAGCGCAGTGAGCGCATAGAGCGAGCCGCAGAACAGGATAATGCCCGTAATAAAGCAATTGCCGGCCCAGATCATCCATTTGTTATTGATCTTTTCCGCCAGGAAGGCGACGATGAAAAGGGCGAAGGTGTGGTAGAACTGGTAGCGGACGCCGGTTTCGAAGATCTCTACAGTGTGGGCGTCGGCAATGGCGCGCAGCTTGTGGGCGGCGAAGGCGCCGAGTATTACGGAAAGGGCGCCAAGCAGGGCTGCGACGGACAGAAAATTACGGTTCATAGTTCTTCTTTTAAACGGTCGGGTGCCTGGTTTTGCAACAGGATATGGATCAATTCTTCGAGATTGGTGGTCTCTTCGCCCACGGTCACATCGGCCTGCTGGTAGTACATGCGTCTTTCGCTTAGTTTTTTGACGATATAGCGGCGGAGGTCTTCGTCGGTCACCACATCCGAGATCAGCGGTCGGGTCTGTCGTTCCCTGTGCAGCCGTTGGGTGAGCATATCGATGGAGGTGTTGAGCCAGATCACCTTGCCACTTTTCTTCATGAATTCGATGTTATTGAAGAAACAGGGAGTACCACCGCCGCAGGAGAGGATAAAGCTTTCTTGTTCCGTCGAGATGTGTTCGAGCGTCTCTTTTTCGAGGTAGCGGAAGTATTCCTCGCCATTATCTGTAAAGATGTCGGCCACGGACTTCTGTTCCTGTTCTACTATCACGGAGTCGAGGTCGAAGAAGGGCAGGCCGAGCTTTGCCGAGAGCTTGCGTCCCCAATGCGTTTTACCGGAACCCATGAAGCCTATCAAAAATATTTTCATTTAAATGCGTTTATTCCCGTGATGTCCATCCCGGTGATGAGCAAATGTATGTCATGGGTGCCCTCATAGGTGAGAACGCTCTCAATATTCATCATATGCCGCATGATCGGGTATTCGCCGGTGATGCCCATGCCACCGAGCACCTGCCTGGCTTCCCTCGCGATGACGGAGGCGATGGCGCAGCCGTTGCGTTTTGCCATGGATACCTGGGCGGGAGTAGCTTTTTTTTCATTCATGAGAACGCCGAGACGCCAGTTCAGGAGCTGGGCCTTGGTAATCTCGGTCACCATCTCCGCCAGCTTTTTCTGCTGTAGCTGGAAGCCGGCGATGGGTCTTTCAAACTGGATGCGTTCCTTGCTATAGCGCAAGGCTGTATCATAGCAGTCCATGGCGGCGCCGATGACGCCCCAGGCGATGCCATACCGGGCCTTGGTGAGACAGCTCAGGGGGCCTTTGAGACCCTGGACATTGGGCAGGATGTTCTCTTTGGGAACCCGGACATTGTCGAAGACCAGTTCGCCCGTGGCCGAGGCCCGGAGGCTCCATTTGCCATGGGTGGTGGGTGTGGAGAATCCTGGCATGCCGCGTTCGACAATGACGCCACGGACGATGCCGGCTTCGTCTTTGGCCCAGACGACGGCTATCTGGGAAAAGGGGGCATTGCTGATCCACATCTTGCTACCGTTGAGGATCACATGGTCGCCCGCATCTTTGATATTCGTCAACATTCCGCCGGGGTCGCTGCCATGGTCGGGTTCGGTGAGGCCGAAACAGCCGAGCCACTCGCCCGAAGCCAGCCTGGGAAGGTATTTTTTCCTTTGTTCCTCGCTACCATACTCATAGATCGGGAACATGACCAGGGAGCCCTGGACGCTCGCCGTTGAGCGGATGCCGCTATCGCCCCGTTCCAATTCCTGCATCATGAGCCCATAGCTGATATAATCCAGCCCCCCGCCGCCATATTGCTCCGGGATGGTAGGCCCGAAACAACCCATCTGGCCCAGCTGGGCAACGATCTGCCGGGGGAATTCCGCCCTTTGGGCATAGTCTTCGATGATCGGCGAGATCTCTTTTTTGACATAGTTGCGCACTGAATCCCGGATAAGGCGGTGTTCTTCTGTAAGCAATTCATCCACCTGAAAGTAATCAGGGCTTTGGAAAATATCTACCTTTAGATTCGACGTGTCGGCCATAAGAGGCAGTTTGTTGATTTTCTAGGGCTAAGATAGCGATTTTAGCTCTTTTTTTTGGCCGCGATGCAACATGGGTAAAATACATGTGTACTTATAGTGTAGGCAGGTTCGACAGGCCGGCCAGCAATGCACATGAACGCGAAATCTAACGTCTGTCCTGGCGGACAATCCGCCACAGCCGGAATAAATACTCTTCGATTGGAATTGACCGAACCGATAATACATGACGAACTGGTGGAGCGCAGCAAGCGGGGGGATTCCCGGGCTTACGAGGCGATCTACCAGAAATACGCGAAGGCTATGTACAATACTTCCTTACGTATCGTCAATCATACGGGAGATGCGGAGGATGTGATGCAGGAAGCGTTTACGGACGCCTTCAGGTCGCTCGAGGATTTTCATTATAAATCCACCTTTGGCGCTTGGCTGAAGCGGATCGTGATCAACAAGTCCATCAACCAGCTGCGGAAACGGAAAATGGACCTTATCGATATCGAGAAGACGAACATAGGAAATGTGGCGGAAGAGGACGGGCCGGACGAACAGGAGTTGCAATTGAAGGTCGAGGATATCAAAAAAGCGGTGGTCTTGTTGCCGAACGGCTACCGGACGGTGCTGACCTTATATCTTTTCGAAGGATATGACCAGGAGGAGATCGCAGACATCCTGGGCGTATCGCACGCCACCGTGCGGACGCAGTATATGCGAGCAAAAAAGAAATTGTTACAGTATATAAAACTAGGAGTATTATGAACAGCCGGTTAGAACAATTTGTCCGTGATCACCGGGAGGAATTCGATGGAGAGGAGCCGGACAACAAAATATGGGAGAAGATCCGGATGGAGGTAACACCCCAGAAAAAAAAACAAGGGGTACTGGTGCGGCTAGGCCGGGCCGGGTGGGCGGTAGCCGCCGCCGTCGCCCTCCTGGCGGTGGGCTCGGTATGGTATTTTAGCAGTCGGACCACTACGGTAACGCCTGCCGTTGTGCAGACTGTAACCGCCCCTGATCCAGGAAGACAATCCGAAGCCCTCACGACGCCCAATACTTCCACCAAGCCCTCAACGGTCGACTCGTCCGCCGCGGCTTCCGGGCCTACACTGGCGACGATCCGGCCGAAGACCGGCAAGCAAAGTCCCTCGAAGACGGAAGATTTCGAGAATTCGATGGACGAAGAGATGTACCATTATGCCAAGCTGGTGGAGATCAAACAAAATCAATTGAAAGTCATAGAAAAAGACGAACCACTTTTATATAAACAGTTCAATGCGGATGTCTATAAGCTGGATAGTGTTTACCACAGTCTCCAGAGTCAGCTTCCCAAGAACCCCAATCGCGAGCAACTGCTCGAAGCGATGTTACAGAATCTTCAGCTGCAGATGGGATTGCTGAATCATCAGCTCGATATTATCAAACAAATCAATCATTCAAAAAAGACAGCATATGATGAAGCACATAAGACTGCTTAGTACCATAGCCGCCGTTTTGGTCTTATCTGCTCCGGTTTTTGCGCAGCGTGATCAGAACGTGAGGAGACAGAAGCTGATCAACAAATCCTACGATGTGACGGGTGACGATAAACTATCGATCGACAACCAATTCGGGAATGTTGTGGTGAGCACCTGGGACAAGCCCCAAATCACAGTTGATATCGAGGTCAGCGCCAGGGCCGCTTCCGACGAACGAGCCCAGGATATCATGAACAAGATCGACGTCCATGATTCCCGGGACGGTCATGATATCCGGTTCAAGACGAATGTGGACGAGATCCACAATGGCAATGGTAAGAATAAGCATAATGAAGAGAACGATCGGAGCTTTTATATCGACTATGTCATCCATATGCCGACCGGCAACCCACTGTCCATCGAGAATAGTTTCGGCAAGACGGAGGTTCCGGCCCTCAAGGGGTTGGTGTCGCTGGTGAGCAAGTTCGGCAGCCTGAATACAGGTAAGCTGGACAATGTCGATCAGATCGACGTGGAGTTCGGCAAGGCCTATCTTGCGGAAGTGAACAACGGGAAGGTCGCGTTCAAGTTCGATAAAGAGGTGCGCGTCGGGAAGGTCGGCGGGGACGTACGGATCAATAGCGAATTCTCGCAAAACGTGCAGATCGCTGTCGGCAATGATATCCAGGAACTGGCGCTTTTCGAATCGTATTCCGGGGTACGGCTGATCGTCGACAAGGGGCTTTCCGCGGAGTTCGATGTGCACACCAGCTTTGGTCACTTCAACAATGAGAGCGATTTCGATATCAGCGAACACAAGGAGGATGAATCGGATTATGGACCGCATTTCGACAAGGACTTCAGCGGAAAAGCAGGGGAAGGAAAGGCGCATATCCGGATCAAGAGCAGTTTCGGTACGGTTCGGTTGACCCATACCGGCGGCGGCAGGGATGCGGACGAGGATGATGACAAGGGGAAGCATAAAGACCGGGACAGGAATCGGGGCGACCGGACGACGGAACAGGAGCAGAGTTAAATACCTATATTGCATCAAAACAGATTGATGCCATCGAGAATCGAACCCACGCTGGCCTATGCGCAGCAACAGGACCGGGAGGATGAGCTGAAAGGCTTTCGCTCCCGGTTTTATTTTCCCCGTGATGAATCTAAAGTCCGGCCTGACGGACAAACCGCCGCAGGCGGTTTTGGAGGAGAGGTCATTTATTTCTGCGGTAACTCGCTGGGACTACAACCGCGGGAGGCGGAGGATTATATCAGGCAGGAGCTGGTGGACTGGCGTGAGATGGCTATCGACGGCTACTGGCGGGCCCGCAATCCCTGGATGACCTATCCGGCGGTCCTGCGCGCACCTTTGGCGAGGATCGTAGGGGCGCTGGAAGAGGAGATCACGGTGATGAATGCGCTGACGGTAAACCTTCATTTGTTGCTGCTGAGCTTTTACCGGCCGACTGCTGGCAGGTATAAGGTGCTCGTGGAAGCAGGCGCCTTCCCTTCCGATCAATATGCTATAGAGACCCAGACCCGCTGGCATGGCTATGATCCCGCCCAGGCTATCGTCGAAATAGGCCCCCGTCCGGGTGAACGGCTGATAAGGGAAGAGGACATACTCGAAGCGATAGCGGTACATGGAGACTCGCTTGCATTGGTGTTGCTGGGCGGGCTCAACTATTACACCGGAGAGCTATTCGATCTGGCGGCCATCACGACGGCGGCGCATAAAGCCGGGGCCCTGGCGGGTTTCGATCTGGCGCATGCGGTAGGCAACGTTTTGTTAAGGTTGCACGACTGGGACGTGGACTTCGCCGTTTGGTGTTCCTATAAATATCTGAATGGAGGGCCGGGCGCCGCGGGCGGAGCTTTTTTGCACGAGCGGTTTATCCGCGACATCACTCTGCCACGGATGGGAGGCTGGTGGGGTAATGATGAGTCGAGCCGGTTCAACATGCAGAAGGGTTTTATACCCAAGCCTACGGCGGAAGGCTGGAGCATGAGCACGGCCCAGGTATTCAACATGGTATGTCTAAAGGCTTCGCTGGCCATCTTTGACGAAGCGGGGTTTTCGCGGTTACTGGCCAAGACCCGGAGACTAACGGGTTATCTGTATACGTTGCTGGAAAGCCTGCTTGGCGGCGGTTCGCGTCCCTTCGAGATCATCACACCCGCAGACCCCGAGCGTCGCGGGGCCCAGCTTTCGCTCTATTTTGGCGACCGCGCTAAAGGGTTGCAGCAACAGCTGGCAGACGAAGGTGTAATCGTCGATTTTCGCGGACCTGGCGTGATCCGGGTGAGTCCCGCGCCGCTGTATAACTCCTTCGAAGACGTATACCGGTTTTACCATATCTTGAAGGAACTATGAGTCGATATCTGACTATTGCCGTGGTGCTGGCCCTCATAGCGGCGGTGCTGCTGGGCTATTTTGCACCGGCTACGGCCGTTCATATGGAGTTTTTAGGAACATGGTTCGTGAAGGTCATTACCTGGTTTATTCCTTTTATTATTTTTCTGACGATCACGCATGGGATCGCGGGGATGAGCGATCTGAAAAAAGTAGGACGCATCGGGGTGAAGGCGCTGGTCTATTTCGAAGTAGTGACGACGTTGTCCCTCGGCATTGGGATCGGCATGGCATTCCTGATAAAACCCGGGCTGATCGACAAAAAAGGATTACCGATACAAGATGCCAGCAAATATATCAAGCAGGGAGCTCATGGTATCGACTGGACGAAATTCTTCACCACGAATCTTACACTGATCGTTTTGGTCGCGGCCATTATCGCGGGCATCGTATTCAATTTGATGAGGCAGCGGGAAGTTGTCCTGGGATGGTTGGGCAAAGCCTCGAAATGGGTGTTCAGGGCATTGCAGTTCGTGATGTTCCTTGCACCCGTGGGTGCTTTCGGCGGCATGGCTTTTACCATCGGTAAATATGGTATCCGCACGCTGATCCCGCTGGGGAAGTTGATGCTGACCGTATACGCCACGATGACCTTGTTCGTCCTGATCGTGCTGGGGCTAATCCTACGATATTTTAAGCTGAATGTATTCTCCTATCTCAAAAACATCAAAGAAGAGATCCTGATCGTTTTCGGGACCTCGTCATCCGAGGCCGCGCTGCCTTCGTTAATGGCCAAACTTGAATCGCTGGGTTGTAGCCAGCCGGTGGTGGGGCTGGTAGTACCTACAGGTTACAGCTTCAATCTAGACGGCACTTCGATCTACTTGTCCATGTCGGTGATCTTTTTGGCGCAGCTCTATAATGTCTCGCTTTCGACCGGCGAGCTGCTGACGATCCTCGGTATCCTGATGGTAACGTCGAAGGGGGCAGCCGGTGTCACCGGCAGCGGCTTTACCGTTCTCGCAGCTACGCTGACCTCGCTGCAAAAGATCCCGGTAGAGGGACTGGCGTTCCTTCTCGCCGTCGACAAATTCATGAGCGAGGCGAGGGCCATCACCAATATCATCGGCAATGGCGTGGCTACGCTGGTGATCGCGAAGAGCGAGGGAGAATTCAATCCGGCACCGACCGCGGATCAGAAATTGACGGCCAGTCCGATGGTAGGCCATTGAGTTATGTATTCGTATCGCCATTCCGCTCTGGCGCGTAAGAAATCTGCGAGTTTGACCTCGACACCGGCTCCGGCAAGCCATTCGATATCGACGCTATGGTAGTATGGATCACCGCTGTGATCGATGTATACCGACGAAGAGAAATCTACCGAACATGCGGAAAGACCGGCATAGATAAAGGGTTGAACGATCCCGTGCGTTAAATTGTATTGAAATGTCAAGGGGATGCTTTTGATCGAATACGTCTCCTGATAATAGATCGTAGCTGCCAAATAGCTGGGGTTTACGAGCTTTTTTTCCACGCTGGCATATCGGACACCAATGTTTATCGACAGATCGGGATTGATCTGCGGATAGACAAGCTTGAATCTGGCCTCAGCCGTAAACTGGCTGCGCTGCGAGCCAAGATCCATTCCGCCGACATAGGCAAAGAAACCGGGTTTTGCTTTTGCCTTGTGATAATAGGTGGCCACGGTCTTACCCGGTTCCATGCAGGCATCCAGCTTGCGGAAAAAGCTGACGACCTGATCTTCGCTGAACAGGATGTTCTCGATACCAAATTTCGAGGCGTCGCAGAATACGGCGAAATAGTTCAGTTCGTTTCTGAAGTTCCCTTTGACATAGGGTATGGTATGCAAGTCGTCGTCGTAGATCAACCGGTAGGTGGTATCGTGTCTGGCCACAAAATACAAGTCGCCTTTCTCCATGAAGCTGTAGAGATCATATTCGCCGGTGACCAGTAATTTGGCATAGTGCGTCTCATAAACGGGATGGTCCAGGGAAACGTTGGAAAAGGTGACGGCGCGGTAGAGGTTGCCGTTATCGAATTGAAAGGATCTTGCTTCTGATGGCTTGTAGGTCTTGTAGTCGGTGGCGGCGGACGATTTGAACTGGACCTGGTCGAGCAGCCGATCCGCACCCTCGGCTTTTAGAAATCCGTGGAGTGTATCACCTGAAACCAGAACGACATAGCCTGGGAGATCGTCCTGCTGGGCTGCCGCATTTTGAAAAGAGAGGGCAAGGGCCATCAGGCTCAGGAGAATAGGGAGCTTTTTCATTGGCAAGGGATGTTATTCGATCAAGATAAAAAATAAAATCCTGAATTGCCAATCTTTTGGATAATGCGCGCTTGGTTAGCGGGTAGCCGGCACCGTCGCCAGATAGCCGGACATTTCTGCCTGGTATTCGGCAGCGACCTTGCGCGCTTTTTCGGCGAAGTCTTCTTTGTTCGAGGCGTAGATCACTGCGCGGCTGGCGTTCACGAGGAGGCCGATGTCGGCGTTCATGGCTTTTTGGGAGATGGCTTCGAGGCTTCCGCCCTGGGCACCGACACCGGGGACGAGATAGAAGTGGGCAGGCGTGAGCTCGCGGATGCGGGTGAATGCGTCGGCCTGTGTGGCGCCGATGACATACATGAGGTTATCGGGGCTGCCCCATTTTGCAGCCGTTGTGAGGACCTTTTCATAGAGCAGGCCATTCGCGGCGGGTTGCAATTCGAAGTCTTTGGCTCCGGCGTTGGAGGTCAGTCCCAGCAGGATCGTCCATTTGTCTTTGTATTCGAGGAAAGGGCGAACGCTGTCTTCGCCCATATAGGGTGCTACGGTGATGGCGTCGAAGTTCAGTGTCTCGAAAAAGGCGCGGGCATATTGCGTGGAGGTGTTGCCGATATCGCCGCGTTTGGCATCTGCGATCCTGAAATGCGTTTGGGGAATATAATTGACCGTCCTTTCCATGCTCTCCCACCCTTTGACGCCTTCGGCCTCGTAGAAGGCGGTGTTGATCTTGTAGGCCACGCAATGGTCTTTTGTGGCGTCGATGATCTGACGGTTGAACTCGAAGATGGGGTCTTTTGCATCTTTGAGATGCTGCGGGATCCTGGAGAGATCGGAGTCCAGCCCGACACAGAGATAGGAGCCCGTGGTGCGGATGCGGGAGATGAGTTGGTGGCGCGTCATTTGTCATGCAAATATCAGTCAAAAAGCACGTCCATCGTAAGGTTTTTTTTGACAAGAGCCGCTGATGATGTAATCCTCCCTTGTTATTGACGATATTATGAATCATCCAGGAGGCAGCCGAACCACAAATAACAAATAGCAGATGCGCTTGCCGGCTGGCCCAGGAGTTCCAGAAATGTTCAAATGCAGATAGAAACCCCGATCTCCTGCTATCCAACCATGGGAATTCGTCCAGAAATACTACCAATTTTTTTCGTCTGGGCAATTTGTCAAGAAACTGTTCCAACGCGTGAAAAGCCTCCAAAAATTCCGGATAAGGAAGGTCTTTCCGACTCTGGCCGGATATAAGCAGATTATAAGTGGCCAAAAGTTGATGAAGTAGGAGATTTGGCCGGATATAAATAGGTTATAAGTGGCCAAAAGTGCAAATAAAATATCACAACAACCTGTATTTCAACGCGATTTTATTCTTTGTTTGAGGAGCTTGACGGAAAGAGATGGAGCGCGTTCTTTTCCATTTCGGCGGCGACGGCGCGGGCAGTTTCGTCGCCCTGGTCGAGGTGGGTGATGACCTCATGATAGCTTTGCTGGTCGCGGTTCTGGCTAAGCTTGGCGGCCGCCTGGTATTCGGTGACGAGGATTTCGAAGCCGACGATGCCGCGGAGGTCGTCGCGGAGGTTTTTTTCGGGGAGCTCGTCCATGTGCACGGGTTGGGACATGTGGTGTTCGTAGGTATCGATGAGCCGGGAGAGCGCTGCTTTGAGGGCTTCGCCTTCCATGATCTTCACGGTGCCATAGGCGTGAACGGAGAGATAATTCCAGGTGGGGACATTCATTTTTGTGTACCAGCGGGGCGATATATAGGCATGGGGGCCGGGGAAGATGGCCAGGACCTGTGCGCCGTCGGTGAGGGTGTGTTTTTGCTCGTTGCCTTTAGAGATATGGCCTACGAGGATGTCCTTCCCCTCCGCATTGGTTTCGAGCCGCAATGGGATATGGGTGCCGATGGGCCGGCCTTCGTGGATGGAGACCAGGATGGCAAAGGAGTTCTCGCGGATAAAGGCGTGGATCTTTTCGGTGTCTTTTTCTTCGAAACGGCGAGGAACGTACATTAGCGAAAGTTACGATTTTTGCTTATTTTGGAAAGATGAAAAAATCCCTGCTCCTGACCTTGACCCTGATCGCCTTGCTGCTTTTCGGCGGCAGAGGCCTGGCGCAGACCAAGGACAGCGCACTGCTGAGCAGGGACAACGCCCGGGTAGCTGCCGATAGCGCCGGGCTGCGTCGCGATAGCGCCAAACTTACGGATACGACGAAAGCGGGCGCCGGCGCGGCATTCAAGGATGATGACGGTTTCGATCCCGGGATATTTTTCTTTTTACTGATCTTCGCGGGCATCATGGTTGGCGCGGCGATCGTCGGCTCGATGGCTGCAGCCCTGCTATTGCTGGCGCTGTTCGTGATGGCATCGGCGGGTATCCTATCGATGGGCGTACTAGTTGGGTTATACCGACGTTCCCTGACGGCCGGTTTTCGCACAGTGCTTTACATCACCTGCGCCCTGGGCGGCGCCATCCTGGGGGTCGTCGTCTTCTACCTAATTAACCATTTCCTTCACCTGCATTACAGCTACAAGACTATCGGCCTTGCCGGAGCAGCCGGGGGATTGTTAGGCGGCTTGCTGCTGGGTCTGATCGTCTTTGCACTTATCCGCGGCTTGCTGAAAATGCTGAAGCAAAATGTGCAGGCAACACGCTTAGGTGAAAATTAGCGCGTTGCCTGCAAAGGCCTTATGTCTGTCCTTACGGACGTGTCGCCCAGAGCGACCATATGCTAGCGATCCAGGCTTAAGCTACGATCTCGGCGACTTTGTCCGCGCGCATATTCGCATTGAGCATGGCGATGCTGCGTGCCGCATTGCCTGCGAATTCGACAAAGGCCTTCTTGGTGATGGCATCATCGGTCGCCATAATGGGAACGCCGGTGTCGCCGCCTTCGCGGATGCTTTGTACGAGGGGGATCTGGCCGAGGAAAGGAAGATCGTATTCCTCGGCAAGGCGTTTACCCCCATCCTTTCCGAAGATGTAATATTTATGATCGGGCAGCTCAGCTGGGGTGAAGTAGCTCATGTTCTCGACGAGCCCGATCACCGGCACCTTTAGCTGCGCCTGGCCAAACATCGCGATACCTTTTTTGGCATCGGCAAGTGCGACATCCTGCGGGGTGGTGACTACGATCACCCCGGTGACGGGAACGGTTTGCATCAATGTGAGGTGAATATCCCCCGTACCCGGCGGCATATCGATGACGAGATAATCCAGCTCGTCCCAAAATACTTCCGTGACGAACTGCCGGATGGCGCTGCTGGCCATGGGACCACGCCAGACCACGGCATTTTTCTCGTCGACCAGCAGGCCGATGCTCATGAGCTTGATACCATATTTCTCCAGGGGTACGATGGCGCCTTTGCCATCCTCGCCCGTCATCATCATCGGACGCTGCCCGCGGACCCCGAACATGATGGGTACGCTGGGACCATAGATATCCGCGTCCATGAGGCCCACGCTTGCACCACCGCGCGCAAGGGCCAGGGCAAAATTGGCGGCGACAGTGCTCTTCCCTACCCCACCCTTCCCGCTGACCACGGCAATTATATTCTTGACCTTCGGCAACAATTCGCGCGCATCTTTGCGCTTGGTAGTGGTTTGAGCATCAAAGCGCACATTTACCGTGGCATCCTTATTGACGAGTAATTTTACTGCGTTGATACAAGCATTTTTGATATGATCTTTCATCGGGCAGGCCGGAGTGGTCAGCACGACCGTGAAAGCGACGTAGTTGCCCTCGATCTCCAGATCCTTCACCATATTGAGTGTCACAATGTCTTTACCTAAATCGGGTTCCTGGACATTGCTAAGGGCCGCTAAAATTTTTTCTGGGGTCATATAATTTCGTAAAAAATGAAAAAAAATTATTTTCCGGGGACTGACTCGCGTCAGTCGCAAGATTTTGTTAAAAAGGCTAAATTGACTGCAAAATTAACCCCTTACAGCTTTACTTTGTTTACGAAATTTGGAGTCTGTGGCAAATTGCCTTTAAAAGATTAATTTTGAGACTGAATGAAAAAACTTGTACTATACATTCTGCTACTGGCCGCTCCATTTGCCGTACACGCCCAATTCGACAAACTAAAAGATTCGGTCGTGCAGTTGTATGGTGTCATTATGACAGCAGACAGCTTAAAGGCAATTCCCATGGTGACTGTGGTCGTGAAGGGACGTAACCAGGGGACTTATTCCAACGAGCAGGGTGTATTTTCCATCGTAGTGCTAAAAGGCGATGTGGTCGAGTTCTCCAGTGTTGGTTATAAACCGGTGGTCGTGACTATACCGGATACAATGACCGGCAACCAGTATAGTGTCGTTCAGCTCATGGTGCAGGATGCCCAGTATCTTCCGGCTACAGTGATCCGGGCGCGACCTACGCGTGAGCAATTCGAGCGGGATTTTGTCAACACGCCCGTACCGGATGATGATATTGAAATAGCCCGGCAGAACAACGATGCCGCTAAACGTCGAATGCTGGCCAGGAGCCTTCCCGCCAATGCCGGAGAAGCGGCAGCTACGTATTTGCGACAAAGCTCTCAAAAGTATTACTACCAGGGACAGGCTCCGCCGATGAATATCTTCAACCCGGTGGCGTGGGCTGATTTCATCCAGGCCTGGAAACGAGGGGATTTCCGGAATAACAACTAAGCCATATGCAGTCCTTATCACCTTCGATTGCCAACGTCTCCGTGATCGGCGCCGGTACCATGGGTAATGGGATCGCACATGTCTTCGCACAAAAAGGGTTTATTGTAAGCCTGGTAGATACTCAGCCCCAACAATTGGAAAAAGCGCTTAGAACGATCGCGCAGAACCTCGAACGGCAGGCGGCGAAGGGACTTATCTCTGAGGAAGGGAAAAAGGCTACGCTGGACAACATCACTACTTTCAAGGAGATACAGGAGGGTGTGCGAAAGGCCGACCTGGTTGTAGAGGCCGCCACGGAGAATACGGAGATCAAACTCGCCATCTTCAAAGAATTGGACAAGCATGCGCCGGCAGGTTGTATCCTGGCTTCGAATACCTCCAGCATTTCCATCACAAAGATTGCCGCCGTTACGCGGCGTCCCGGGTCGGTGATCGGACTTCATTTTATGAACCCGGTACCGGTGATGAAATTGATCGAGATCATCAACGGCTATGCTACCGATCCCGGTGTTACCCGGCAGATGACGGAGCTGGCGGAAAAATTAGGTAAGATCCCCTGTGTTGCCAACGATTATCCCGGCTTCATCGCCAACCGCATCCTGATGCCGATGATCAACGAAGCCATCTATAGTCTTTACGAAAATGTCGCCGGCGTACAGGAGATCGACAATATCATGAAACTGGGAATGGCGCACCCCATGGGGCCTTTACAGTTGGCTGATTTCATCGGATTGGACGTGTGCCTGTCCATCCTCAGGGTCCTGCACGACGGTTTCGGCAACCCCAAGTATGCCCCCTGTCCGCTGCTGGTCAATATGGTGATGGCGGGTCATTTCGGCATTAAGAGCGGAGAAGGTTTTTATCACTATACACAAGGCAGCAAGGATCTGGTCGTCAGCAAGCGGTTTGCCCGGTCGTGATGCCCAACGCCGTTATTGGCAAGCCGCCAACTGGCTTACCGAGTCTTTACCATCTACAATCTGCTGCAGGCTGAGGGGCGTTCCCTGCAGCTGCGTAGTAAGATCCACCGGCGTGAGGCTCACGGTGATGGGCTGAGAAAAGCATCTGTTTACCGCCAGGGTATATACGCCGTTCTTTACCGTCGCCTTATAATTCAATCCATCGATGATCGTGCTTACATAGCCGCTGTCTACGGGGTTGTTGTTGCAATCGACGACGGTTCCGGTGAGGGTCAACAAGCCACCGATGGTAGTCACCGTAATGGTGCCCAGCGTCTGATCGCTGAGAGCAGGTCCGACATTGACGCCGCCCAGCAAGGTACCGCACTGGCTGATGACCTTGATCGTCAGCGAAGCGCTTTTGGGGATCAGTCCCTGAGCGAAGCCGCTGGAATTGGTAAACCCGCCCTGGGTACCCATGGTAGTCGACTGAATGATATAATACGCATAGGCCAGCGGGTTGCCGAACTGGTTTTTGAACGTCACATTGAAGTTTACCGTCGACACTGTCTGCGCACAGGCCCACCAGGTAAAATGCGATACCTGGCCTACATAGGTATTGCCCGAACGGATGGCTGTGCCCTGCTGGATCCAGCGGCCCGTGGTGTCATTGAAATACCAAAGCGGAACGGTCGCCGGAGCTGTGCCCTGCAGCGAAGCGGGAATGGTCCAGGTAAGGACAGCAGTCTTACCACTTGCGATCTGCAATGCGTTCCCGGAAGCATCCCGCAGGATGACATCGGCCAGCCCAAAGCTTTGTAAAGCCGTTTCATATCCATTTGACCCGATGCCCCGAAGATCACCCGGCATCTTGTTGTACAACAGCGAGTCGGTGGGATCGAGATAAGTGGTGTATACATTGACCGTCCCGGTATACGCGGCCTTCGAGGAAGCTTCTACGACGGCGGAATCGCCAAAGCTCACCGTATCGCCGGTTTGGATGACGATGGAGCCACCGACGGGAGCAGAGAAATAGGCCACGGCGGACTGCGGTATAAGCTGAATATTGATGTAGTTGGAAGCACCGCCATTGGTGATGATGCTCCTGGAAGCGGTGAAATACCCCGATTTTGTTGCCTCCACATAGCCGAAGCGGCTGGACATGCTGATAGCCGAAAAGGAGAATACACCGTTGACATCGGTGGTCGCGGCGGCAGTACCGCTGGTGACGGCTGCTCCTTCCACGGGAATGCCATTTTCATCGACGACACGGCCCTGCACGCTGGCCGTCACGATCTGTTCCGCCGGAATATTGTTGGGATTGCTATTTGTCGTGGTGCCGGTGCTGCTGTTCTTATTACAGGCGACTGCGATGAGGATCATCGCGGCAGTAATGATCAGGATATAGGCTGGCAGCGGCTTTTTCAGAGGGTTCATCGGTTATTGGATTGAACGGGTTATCCGGCTCAAACGAATAAGGGCCCTTTGAAATTATGTTCGTGCGGGGGAAAGTTCTACATTCTTGAGTTCCTGCAACTTATAGCTCACTTCGGTGACCCGGTTCTTGGGGATTGCCAAGGTCATATTACAAAAAAGTTGCATTTCCTGTCTAACGACACGGCAATTGTACTGTTTGGCCAGGGCCATGATCTCACCGATCATCGTGTAGTCGAATTGAACCTCAAATTCTTTTTCCACCTGTTTTTGGACCAGGGGGGTAATCTGCAGGGCCAGGGCGGCGGCCGATCTGTAGGCGTTTATCAGGCCGGGGACGCCCAGGAGGGTACCACCGAAATAGCGGACAACGACCACAAGAACGCCTGTGAGTCCTTTGCTGTCGATCTGGCCCAGGATAGGGCGGCCGGCGGTTCCGGAGGGTTCCCCATCGTCGTTGACCCGGAAGTTGTTCCCGTCGAGCCCGAGCCGATAGGCAAAGCAATGATGCGTGGCTTTCGGATGCAGTTTTTTTATAGCGTTCAGGGCTTCCTTGAACGCTTCGACCGAGGCGATGGGTTGGGCGATGGCAATGAATTTGCTGCCCCGGTCTTTGAATTCGGCGGATCCTGCTTTTTCGATGGTATAATAGAACTCTTGATTAATCATGGTCATAACAAAATAAAACGCTTATGTCTGTAGGCCTTCGGCCCGCACCACTGGTGCGGCCCTCGGTCGCGGGCTTGCGCCCGTGGACGAGCCTCCTCCGTCGGCTCATAGTCCTGGTCAGTCATTGTGATGCACATAGTAATGAATAGAATCTGATAAAAGGCTTTCACGGGATACTAGCCGGGCATGTTTTAACTGGGGCGCGGGCAGGCCGGAGGCTATATCGAGGTCATCGTTCGTAATGACCCGGACCTCATCCCAGCAGTCTTCATCGATAAAGGACTGAAGCAGGCGGGCGCCGCCTTCGACGAGCACACTTTGGATCTTGAGGTGGTGCAGGGCGAGGACGAGCTGCTGGATAAGGCTGCTGTCGGTGGCCAGCTGATAGTATTGGACCGGCCCTTGCGTTTCGTGACGGTGGTTGTTGAAGACGATGGTCGGTACCGTTTTGTCGAAAAGCTTTAAGTCCGGCGGCAGCTGCAGGTCTTTGTCGATCACGAGGCGGATCGGGTTGGGACCCGTCCAGAGGCGGGCGGTGAGGGCGGGGTCATCGAGCAGAGCGGTTCGGGGGCCGACAAGGATGGACGCTTCTTCGGAGCGCCATTTGTGGACAAGGCGGTTCGTTATCTCATTGGAAATCAATAACCGGGAGTCACCGAGGCCTGCGATCCTGCCACCTGCGGTTTGCGCCCACTTGAGTACAATAAATGGCCGGTGACGGGTATGAAAAAGGAAGAAGCGTTTGTTGAGATCGATACATTCTTTTTCCTTCACGCCCAATGTGACTTCGATGCCGGCGGCCAGGAGCTTTTCGATGCCTTTGCCATTGACCTGTGGGAACGGGTCGCGGCAGCCGACGACAATGCGGGGAATCCCTTTGGTGACGACGAGATCGGCGCAGGGGGGTGTTTTCCCATGATGGGCACAGGGTTCCAATGAAACGTAGAGGATGGACTGCGGGATCAGGTGTTCGTCTTCGGGTCTTACGGAGGCGATACAATTCACTTCCGCATGGGCCTTGCCGTAGAGCTGGTGATAGCCTTCGCCGATGATGCGGTCGTTATAAACCAGCACGGAGCCGACCATGGGGTTGGGGGCCACGTGCCCAGCTCCCAGGCGGGCCAGTTCCAGACATCGGTACATGTATGTTTCGTGCGGGATCAAGGGCGCAATTTAAGGATTCTGTATTTTTACCCATGGATTTGTTACAAGCTCAAAGACAGCTGGTGGTCGCGCTCGAAGGCCGGTATGGGAGCCGGGAGGGGGCGTTGATCGCCGACTGGGTCATGGAACATCTTACCGGGCTGCGCAAGCTGGACCGGCTGGTGCGGAAGACAGAAGTCTTTTCCGCCGCGGCGCTGAGGTTATACGATCGGTATACGGCGGAGCTGGTGGCCGGAAGGCCGGTGCAGTACGTGCTTGGCAAGAGCTGGTTCGGTGGGTTGAAGTTCTATGTCGACGAGCGGGTGCTCATCCCGCGGCCGGAGACGGAGGAACTGGTGGACTGGGTATTGGCGGAGGCGGGGGATGCGGTGACCGGGGCAGACGCTGGTGCTCAGGGCCGACCTGCGGTGCTGGATGTGGGCACGGGTAGTGGGTGTATTGCGATCATGCTGGCACGGGGGCTGCCCGATGCGGCGGTATATGCCGTCGATGTGAGTGCCGGGGCCCTGACGGTGGCCAAACGCAATGCGGAGGAGCTGGAAGCCGCCGTTAGGTTTCTGGAATTGAATTTTCTGGATGATTCAAGTTGGGAGCGGCTGCCGGCTGTGCGGTGGCTGGTGAGCAATCCGCCCTATATACCCGCGAGGGAACGGCATACGATGGCGCCGCATGTAGTCGATGCCGAGCCTGCGCTGGCGCTTTTTGTCCCTGATGAGGATGCCCTTGTGTTCTACAGGGCGCTGGGGATGTTTGCGAAGAAGCGCCTGGTCGCCGGCGGGGCGCTTTATGCCGAGATCCACGAAGAGCTGGGAGCTGCCGTCACCGGGATTTTGATACAGCAGGGTGCCCTGGAAGTCATAGTGCGAAAGGACCTGCAGGGGAAGGACCGGATGGTCAAGGCGACGTGGTGAGGTGCGGCTGGTGGGCCGGGCGCATGGTGGCAGAGGCGTATGGTCCGGATGGGCCTCGTGGCCGGTGACCGTTGTGACGGCGGCTACTGGACCCCGTTTTTGTCGACGGCCAGAACGGTACGGGCGCCGAGTTCGCGGGCGACGCGCATCACCTGAACCACATCATCGACCGGCACGGATTTATCCGCATTGATGACGATGGAGGGCTGATCGGTCTCTTTTGCTAAAAAGGGTTGAAGTTTGGCCTTTAGCTCGTCAATTGTCACCCTGGTGGTACCCACATAAAACTGTTTGTTGGCGTCGATAGAGACGACGACGGTTTGTTTGGCCTTGGTATCGCTTTTGGACTTAGGCTGGGTAAGTTTTACCACATTGGGGTTCGCGAGGGTGGAAACAATGAGAAAGAAGAGTAAGAGGATGAATAGGATATCGTTCAATGGCCCCGTGTGAACCTCGCCCTCTTCTCTATGTCGTTTTCTTAGATTCATGGCTCGTGGTTTTAACGGGTGGGTTCCTGCAGGATATCGATAAAGTCGGCGGCGGCGGCTTCCATGCGATAAGTGGCCTTGTCGATCTGCGAGTTCAGATAACGAAAGCCCAGGTAGGCGATGATACCGATGATAAGACCGGAAGCCGAGGAGATCATTTTCACATAGATCCCGCCGGCGATGGTCGACAGGGTATAATCCCCCGTCGAGGCCAGGGTATAGAACAGTTCGAACATCCCTATGATGGTTCCGAGGAATCCGAACAGCGGGCCGATATAGCCGATGACATTGAGGATCGTCAAGTTTCGTTCCATGTGATAGAGTTCCAGCTTCCCGACGTTTTCCATGGAGCGTTCGATGGCATCGATGGGCTTGCCGACACGCTGGATGCCTTTGTCGATCATCCGGGCGACGGCGTTATTGGTGTTCTTGGACAAGCTCCGGGCGGCCTGGATATTGCCGTTGACGATATGGTCGCGGATGATGCTCATGAAATTGTCGTCCGTCTTCGAAGCCTTTTTGATCGTGATATATCGTTCGAAGAAAACGAAGATGGCGATCACCAGCAGAATGGCGAGGGGAATCATCAGGACACCGCCCTTCATCAAAATATCAAAAAGGTTTTCTTTTTGTGCGGTTGCTAGCTGGGTGGCTCTTTCCAGGCTGTCTTTAATCTTTGCCGAGTCGATGATAACCTGCAGAAAAAATAGATTCATGTGGTAAAAATAAAGAATTAGAGCCATAACGGCCGGCGGCCATTTTAATTACTTAACAAAATGCTAAAACTATCGGACGTCTTGTTTCAGCATTAGCGCCTGGATCTGCTTCATGGTCTTTTCCATGCCATCCGCGCTGCCATCGAGGAAAATAACGTTCCCCTTGCCCACTTCGGCAAAGTTCTTGATCGCCTCCGTCCACATGCTAAAGAGGATAACGTTGGTATCGAGGTTGGCGCGTTTCATTTCTTCGGCGGCTTCGCTCATGCCATGAGCTACCTCCTGGCGAAAGAGAGCGACGCCCTGTCCGCGCAGACGGGCGGCTTCTTTTTCGGCTTCGGCGGAGATCTTGATCGCATTCCCTTCCGCCTCCGCGGCCTTGGTCTTGGTGATGAGGAGGGCCTGCCCTTCGTTCTCGGCGGCAGCCTTGAGGTTGTTGCTGGCCACGACGCGGCTCATCGATTCGATGATGGCCTTGTCGAACGTGATATCGTTGATCTGCAGATCCATGAGGTGGTAGCCCCATTCTTCGAGCGAATGATCGATCTGGTCTTTCACGAATTCGACGATCTCGCGGCGCAGACCGAGGATCTCCGCCTGGCGTTTGGTGGCCACAAAAGAACGGATGCTGCCCTCGATGGTGCGGGAAAGCGCCTGCATGAGATCGCGTTCGGCGATGAACTTGAAGGCGACCCTTTGAATGGTCTCTTCTTCGGCATTCTGGACCGCGTACAGCAACATGCTTTTGAAATAGACATTGGCCTGGTCCGAGGTGACTGCCTGGAATTCGAGCTCGACGGAACGGTTCTGGATCGAGATCTTTTTGTAAACCACTTCCAGGAACGGCAGTTTGAGGTTTAGGCCGGGGCGCATAATGCGTTTGTATTTGCCGAACTGGGTGATGACGTAGATATACCCCTGGTTGACCGAAACCAGGCAACTGAAAATAACGGCCAGGACAACCACTATGATGACGATAAGGACTACGTTAGAGGGTTCCATAATTTGAACTGATTTATGGGTGAATGTACATATTTTTGCGTCGCGAATGCGTACGAACTACGACCTGATAATTGTTGGTGGGGGCCCCATAGGTATCGCCTGTGCGTTGGAGGCCCGAAAGGCCGGGATCAGCTATCTGATCCTGGAGCGAGGCTGCCTGGTCAACTCTCTTTACCGGTATCCGGTGAACATGACCTTTTTCTCCACCTCGGAGCGCATAGAGATCGGAGGTATCCCGTTCGTTAGCAATCATGTCAAGCCGAACAGGGCCGAGGCGCTGGAATATTACCGGCGGGTTGCGGTGAGCAATGTGCTGAACATCCATCTGCAGGAGGAGGTTCATACCATCCGGCGGGAACGGGGGCGTTTCGAACTGGTGACCGATCACCGCGTCTACAGCGCGACGCATGTGGTCCTGGCCACGGGGTTCTATGATATCCCCGTGTTGCTGGAAATTCCCGGTGAGGAGCTGCCCAAGGTGACGCATTATTATAAGGAGCCGCATTTTTACGCCATGCAAAAAGTAGTGGTCGTTGGCGCCAGCAATTCCGCGGTCGATGCGGCCCTGGAGACCTGGCGCAAGGGTGCGGAGGTGACGATGGTCATCCGTGGTGAAGGTATCGGGCCGCGGGTCAAATACTGGGTGAAACCGGACATCGAGAACCGGATCAAAGAAGGAAGCATCAAAGCATATACACACAGTGAGCTGGCAGCTATCCGGCCCGGCGAGGTGGATATCCAAACCCCTTCGGGTATCGAAACCATCGCCAATGACTATGTGATCGCGCTTACGGGTTATCAGCCTGATTTTAGTTTTTTGCGGCGGGCGGGGATCACATTATCCGATGATGCCCGGCTGCAACCTTACTATAATCCGGAGACGATGGAAACCAATATCCCCGGCTTGTACCTTGCGGGTGTGGTCTGCGGCGGTATGAATACGCACAGCTGGTTCATCGAAAATTCGCGGGTTCACGCGGAATTCATCCTACGAAACATAACGGCGAACGCCTAACTCCAAATGGGCCTGCGGCCCATTGGCCGAAGGCCAGACATTAGACCTTCATACATTCTCCGCCCAGATACAGGACAGGTGGACGATCGTTTCTACAGCCTTTTGCATATCCTGGATGCTGACGTATTCGTGTTTGCCATGAAAGGCCATCTCGCCCGTGAACACATTGGGGCAGGGCAGGCCCATAAATGATAGCCGGGAGCCATCGGTGCCGCCGCGGGCACTACTGCGATGTACGTCAAGACCCGCCCTGGCGATGGCTTCCGCCGCGTACCCGGTGATAGCCGGATGCTGGTCGAGGACCTCCTTCATGTTACGGTATTGTTCGGTGACGGTGATCTCGGCGGTAGCGCCGGGAAAGGCAGCCAGGGCCTCTTCTACCCTGTCCCGTAAGGAATCTTCATAGGCTTTCAGTTTGAAAGTATAGAAGTCGCGAACGATGAGATCTACAGAAGCTTTTTCGGCGATGCCGCTCATACGAACGGGATGGACAAAGCCATAGCGGCCTTCGGTGGTTTCAGGAGACCATTCGTCTTTAGGGAGCAGGTCCACAAAATGAGCGGCGACCTTGAGAGCATTCACCAGCTTATCCTTGCCATAGCCGGGATGTGCGCTGATCCCGTTGAAGGTGACCGAAAAGGCATCGGCTGAAAACGTCTCGTCTTCGAGTGTCCCTCGTTCGCCCGCGTCCAGCGTATAGCCGAAATCGGCGCCGAGTTTGGTAAGATCGACCTTGTCCACGCCGCGGCCGATCTCTTCATCGGGTGTAAAAAGAATGCGAATTTTTCCATGCTCCAGTTCCGGATGCCCGACAAAGAAATGGACCATATCCATGATCACGGCTACGCCGGCTTTGTCATCGGCTCCGAGGAGCGTGGTTCCCCCGGCGGTGATGATGTCATCGCCTTTGCGGCTGGCAAGATAGGGATGTTCCCGTGCGAGGATGATCTGGGACGGGTCGTCGGGCAGCACGATGTCGCCGCCATCGTAGTTTTGATGAACGATAGGGTTGACATTTTGTCCCGTGCAATCCGGGGCAGTATCCATATGTGCGCAGAAACAGATCACAGGCGTCGGCTTCGTCGTAGTAGCTGGGAGGGTCGCATAAACATAGCCGTGCGCGTCTATTTCGGCATCCGTGAGGCCCACAGATTGCAGTTCCTGTACCAGGAGGCGACCGAGGTCCTTTTGCTTTTCGGTAGAAGGTTGTGTTTTGGATTGCGGATCGCTTTGGGTATCGATCCTGACATAGCGGAGAAATCTTTCGGCAACAGTAAAGGCGTAGTTCTCGAACATTTTTGAGTAAATTACGTCGCGAATATAATACCTATGTCTGAAGCGGTTGTAAAAAATCCCGTAATCCGGCAGGGCTGGTTGCGGGTGTTGTTGTTTGCTGCGGCATTTTGCCTGCTCACCCTTTTCATCGCCATTCCTGCAGCGATTTTGCTGGCCGGCGTCACCTTCGATCAGCTGAAATCGAATTTGCTCGATTCCCTCGAGGGACTATTGACAAGCAACTATCTATGGTTGATGATCCTGGTGGAATTTGCGATCTCGGTGCTCAGCGTTGGCTTCTTCCGATTTTTTATCAATCGCAAAGGATGGAAGGGGCTGGGCTGGTCACCGGAGGGCTTTACGGGTGAGGCCGTCATGGGGTTGTTCTTGGGACCGGCGGTGATGGGTACTGCGGCTTTGCTGATGTGGTGGAGCGGCCATGTAGCCTGGGTGGACATTTCGTGGGATCCCAGTTCGCTCTTTGTTTCCGTGGGGCTGATGGCGCTGATCGCTTTTAGCGAGGAACTCGTCTTCCGGGGCTATGTGCTTGCGAATCTGATGGAGACCTTTTCGAATAAATGGGTGGCGCTGCTCGTTTCTTCAGTACTATTTGCCGGATTCCATTTTACTGCGCCGGGTATCCATGCGCTGGCGTTTCTGAATCTTTTTCTCGCCGGGTGTTTATTGGGAGTTAATTATCTCTATACCCGGAATCTTTGGTTCTCCTTCTTTTTTCATCTCAGCTGGAATTTCTTCGAGGGGCCGATACTTGGATTTAAAGTAAGCGGACTCACGTTTCCCTCTTTACTCGTGACGGAAACGAAAGGAGATCTATTAATCACCGGTGGCGATTTTGGGCTAGAAGGATCCATCCTGACCACCGTCGCCGCTTTCATCGCGTTCTTTCTGGTGGCCTGGGCATTTGAAAGGAAATATGGTTCTGCTGACTCCCCTACCGTTCCGGCTTGATTCGATTGGATTCGATTATGGCATGATGATCCGGGACGGAGTGTTGATATCTACGAGTTCCAGATCGAAGATCAGATCCTGACCGGCCAATGCGTGGTTGGCGTCCAGCACGACTACATCCGGCCTGACTTCCACGATGACCACGGGGATCTGCTGTCCCTGTCCATTGTTCATGGCCAGCTGCATGCCTACTTCGGGCTGCATACCAGGAGGGAAACGATCTATGGGGAATTCGATGATCGCTTCGGGGTCTTTGGGGCCATAGGCTTCGTCTACAGGGATCTCGATGGTCTTTTTCTGGCCGACAGTCATACCCTTGACACCGTCATCGAAACCTTTTATCACCATCCCACTGCCGACTTCGAATTCGAGGGGTGCGCGACCTTCGGAAGAATCGAAAGTCGTTCCATCGGTAAGACGGCCATGGTAGTGGACCTTTACAGTATCTCCTGCTTTCACTTCTTGTGCCATATGACGATAATTTTTGATCGGTGGATTTGCCAAACCGGACCTGCAAGGTAGGATTAAATAATTAAATTGCGCCCAAAATCAAACACAGCAAAAACCATGCGAAGACTGTTTTTGGCACTCGGATTTGTGGCGATGCAACTGCTCGTAAATGCGCAGCCATATCCGGGTGCTGAGCAGATGAGCGGGTACCTCCCTTTGTTGCAAGGCAAGCGGGTAGCCATCCTCACCAACTACACCGCCCGGGTGGATGGCACCACGGTGGTGGACACACTCGTCAAAAAAGGCATCAACATCGTGAAGATCTTTTCGCTGAAGTGGTTGTTGCAGGCCTACCGGCTTTTCCCCGATAAGAACCATTTCTTTAATAAGAACGGCAGCGCGTTCGACCGGCTGGCGGGATCTTCCATATTACGGCAACAGATACGCGATGGATTATCCGAGGAGGCGATCCGCAAGAGTTGGGAGCCCGGGCTGAAACATTTTAAAAAGATCCGAAAAAAATATTTGCTTTATGCATAATGATTTATCTCAGCAGGCCGCTTCGCGGAGTTACCCGCGGATCGTGTTTATGGGTACGCCGGAGTTCGCGGTAGCGAGCCTGGATGCTATCCTTGAAGCAGGCTATAATGTGGTCGGCGTGGTGACGGCGCCGGACAAGCCTGCGGGCCGGGGAATGCAGGTTGCTCAAAGTGCGGTGAAGAAATATGCCGTTGCCAGGGGGCTGCATGTCCTGCAGCCGGAGAAACTGCGCGATCCGGCTTTTCTTGCAGAGCTTGGCTCGCTGCGTGCCGGTCTGCAGATCGTTGTGGCCTTCCGTATGCTTCCGGAGGTCGTTTGGAGTATGCCGCCGATGGGGACGGTGAATCTTCATGGGTCGTTATTGCCGCAATACCGTGGCGCCGCGCCGATCAACTGGGCGGTGATCAATGGCGAAACTCTTACGGGGGTGACGACCTTCCGGCTTCAGCATGCTATCGATACGGGGGGAATTTTGTTGCAGGAGAGCTTTTCAATTGCTGATACCGATACGGCCGGCGATGTGCATGACAGGATGATGAAGATCGGGGCCGATCTTTTGGTTAAGACAATTGCGGGGCTGGCGGCGGGGACGCTGCACGAGGTGGCGCAGCAGGATTCGCCGGAGCTGAAACATGCGCCGAAGATCTTCACCGAGACTTGCCGGATCGATTGGGGCCGATCGACAGTGGAGGTCTACAATCTTATACGCGGGCTGTCGCCTTTCCCGGCGGCTTTTACTTTTCTTGACGGGAAGATGCTGAAAATTTTTCGGGGTGAGAAAGAGTTCCTGGGGGATGTTTTTCCGGGTGGCGGCCCCGGAAAGCTTCATACCGATGGAAAAACCTTTTTACGATTTAGTACCGTGGATGGGTGGATACGCGTCACAGAATTACAGTTAGAGGGGAAGAAAAAAATGCAGATTGGAGATTTCTTGCGGGGGTATAGATTCCGGTGATACTCTTACGCCACTTCTTTTTCCTTGCGTCTTTCCATAAAAAGGTCATAGTATACCTGTACCCTTAGCCAATACTCGGCAGGAATACCAAGGAACTTTTCCAATTTCAATGCCGTAGCCGCGCTAACGTGCCGTCTGCCGTGAAGCAACTCGCTTAAATGCCCCGGCTTCACGCCTAGCTGTTCGGCAAAAAACGACTTTTTAATATCCCGTGCTTCCAGTTCATCCTGTAGAATTTCACCCGGATGCAATGTGATATCCGTCTGAATCTCCTTACCGCGAGTGTTTAATATTTTATAATTGGCCATAGTCGTACTCAACGCAAGTTACTGATAATGGTTTGTAAGGTCATGGACGGTAAGAATTTCAGTAATTCTCACGCCTTCGTCGTTATCTACAGTTAAAATCAGCCGGTAACAGTAATCAACCCGCACAGAAAAATACCCCTTCCAATCGCCTTTGAGCGCCTCAAAATTCAAACCTTTTTGCGCTTTGAGTTCTCTGAGACTATCGGCATATTTCAGCCTCAAGACAGTTTTTTTGAACTTTATCACCACATCGCTACTAAACCGGGGCTTACCAGGTACAGGTTTGCCTTCGAAGAGTTTTTCGAGGTAAGCGTTTTTAAATTGCAGGATCATTGATTAAAAAAACTAAGGTCGAATTTTTTAATCAAAATCTCCCTGCTAAATTTTACCAAAAATAGGTAATTTTTTAGAAGTTACCAAAATTTGGTAATCAATTATTTCAATAGCTGATCTGCACGGCGAAGCGGGTATCGCTTTCACCGAGTTCCGCTGCGGCGGCGTTGCTCATGCGGATGCTGAGGCCGGCGCTTTCTTTCATTTCCGGTAGTTGGCCGAGTATCTTGGCGTAAACGGATTTATTGGTCGAGGGGTTCGTGATCCGGACGATGGTGCCTACGGTGACGCCATTCATCAATGCATAATATTTTCCATCCTGCCAGCCGCTGGTACTTTTGAAGATACCGGCCTGGCCGGAGGCTGTTTTGCCGCTTTCGCTGTAATCCGAGCGGAAGTTGCCGCCGTCGAAATGCGGAGCCGGGGACGCAGGGGCCGGGGACACTACGGGTACAGGGGGCGGCAGAGCCGAGGTTGCCAGTGCTGCCGTGGCGGGGGCCGACGTCGCCGGGGCCGATGTCGCGGGCGTTGTGGTTACGGGCGTCGAGATCGCGGGCGGGGGGCCGGACGGTTTGGGCATTACGGCGGCGGGCTGGGTGGACGTCGTTGACGCAGACGCTGCCGGTTCAGCGGCCACGGATCTGGTGGTCGTGGCTGATTCGGCGGCTGCGGGTTTGGGCGTTTCGGCGACGGCTGACGAGGCCGCGGGTTTTGTTGATTCGGCGATGCGGGGGGCCGTGGCCGACTCGGGTGCATTTGTCGCAAGAGCCGAAAGGCCCGTTTTCACCTTGAGATAGCCGACGATGAGATGCATACCCGGATGGATCTGGTCCGGCGTCACGTTGTTCCATTTTTCGATATCGGGGATCGGCACCTTGTTATGATCCACGCTAATGCGATACATCCACTCTTTTTCCCTCGTAATATGATACACAGGGATCAGGGTCTCACCGGAGGTTTTGACGTTATTTTGCGAGAAATTAGTGGCGGTAAGGGGTATTTGGAGGGTCTGGCCGATGATAAGCGGCTTACCCAGCGTAAGATGATTGAACGGCGCCAGATCTTTAGGACTCACATTATACAATCTGCCGACACTATACCAATTCTCTTTTGGGACTATGGTATGTTCCAGGTAGAGTTTTCCTGTCACACCCTGGATGATGAGTTCATGGGATTGGGATCGGGCAAACTTTGCAAAAAAACAGCTGATCAGTAGGAGGACGGTCGCTGGTGATCGCATAGAATATTAAGTTTGAAAGCAATTATACAAAATTATTCTTTCCTGAGTATCCGCCATTCTTTGGGGTAATAGTTATTCCACCTATTTGGCAGGATCTTTACCCAACCGAGATTGTAGTCGTCATGGCGAACCAATGCCCAGCCGCGGATCGTGGTGTCGATATGCAATTCTTCTTTCCGCAGGTATTGCAACGCCTGCTGGTGATCGAGTTCGACGGCAGGTAAGTCCGCGGCGATGATGGTGCTCATGGCGAGGTCGTGCTCGGGGATAAGCTCTTTTGCAGAAGCAATTCCGAGCGTGATGCCGGCTTTTTTGAGATAACAGGCCGATTGCAGGATCGGCAGGTCGGCCGCCAGTGTCGGCGGCAGAGCATGCACCTGTTCCTGGTGGCGGAAGAAAAAAAGGGGGACATCCTGACGAATCCAGGGCTGTATAACTTCCTGTTCTTTTTTTGAGATGCGTTCCGGCGGGTTCATTTTCCGGGGCGGGATAAAGCTGCCGCCATCCGTTTTGCGGAGACAGGCGATAAAAAAACCCTCGCCGTCCAGTTCGTGCGGATAGAAGCGATAGCCCCAGGCGCCGTTCTTTCCCCGGGTCTCTACGATATTCCATTGGGGATCGAGATCGAGGCGACATGTCTCCGCGTTGAGATCGGTGGTCAGCCAGTCGAGGATGTCTTCGTCTTCTTCGCGGGAATAGCTACAAGTGGAATAGATCAGCGTGCCACCGTTCCGAAGGGCAGGCCAGCAATCGGCAAGGATACGCTGTTGCCGCTGGCTGCAAAGCTGGACATTCGCCGGGCTCCATTCGCCGATGGCTTCGGGTTCGCGCCGGAAGAGGCCGCTGCCGCTGCAAGGTGCGTCGATGACCATCACGTCAAAATAATTCTGCAATGCCGCAAAATCGCGCGGATCATTGTTTGTGACGATGGAATTCGGGGCACCCCATTTCATCATGTTCTCCCGCAGGATTGCGACGCGATTGCGGATGACGTCGTTGCTTACGAGGAGGCTATCGAACGACAGCAGGGACTGCAGTAGCGTGGACTTGCCGCCGGGTGCGGCGCAGCAATCCAGCACACGCAGCGGCTGGGCCAGATCGACGGTTTGCCGTAATGCCTGCTCGAGGAACATGCTGGAAGCCTCCTGTACGTAATAGGCGCCGGCATGGAACAAGGGGTCGAAGGTGAAACGCGGCCGTACCGGGAGGTACCAACCATGGGAGGACCAGGGGACAAATTGGTCATCGGTGTGAAGACCTGCCTGTTCGAGGAAACGCTGTTCGTCCATCCCGGGTGGGATCTTTGCCGGGTTCAAGCGAATAGACGTCACCTGCCGGCCGGAGGCATGGATGGCTTCGAAAGCGGCGGCGTCGTAACCGGGGAATCCTTGAAGCGAGGATAATAATTCTTTTGGTAAGTCTGAGTGCACTATTCGTGCAAAAGTAGAACAAAATGACCGTTCAGAACCGGATAATAAAATCCTGCTTGACTTTGAAATCCTCGCGGCGGAATACAATGCCGATAAAAAAGAGATCGATCGTCAAGTATACGCGGGGATCACCACGGATGGTGTCCCATGCTGTTTCCATTTCTTCGCTCCAGTGAATGTCGTCGAAGATCAGCGCGGATGAGGCTGCGGCTTGCTGAAAGATAGCTTCGAAATAGCGAATGGTGGGCTCGCAGCGGTGATTGCCGTCGATAAATGCCAGCTCCGCCGGGGGCATGTCTTTTAGCAGACCGGAAAGAACCGCATCGAAATTGCCGGTGAGGACGTTTGCTTTCGCGCCTATCGAGGCAAGATTTTCCCGGGCCTTGGCCGCTATAGTCGGTGCGCCTTCGATGGTCCATAGTCGTGCATGCGGCGCCCCCGCAGCCAGATAAGCCGTCGAGAGGCCCAACGAGGTGCCTAGTTCCAGCATAGTGGCGGGTGAATAATGCCGGGCCACCCGGTAAAGCAGCTGACCAAGTTTGGGTGGTTTGGCGGCATGACGGGCGATGGACGCGATGGAGCGCGACGTGCTTTTCTTGTAGACGGAGCCTGCACCGAGGTCAGTTATCTCAAGTAAAGCGGGATCGCAGCGCAATGCCCGCCGCAGCTGTTCTATCGGTGCATAGGCCGGATAGCGCTGGTAGTCGTTAAGCACCCTGGTGATAAAATCGAATACAAAGGGGCTGTGAGTACCATGTCCTTTACCGTTAGCGGCGGTAAGGTAATAGTACAGGTATTTACTCGCGAGCTTTAGGGATGAATACATGGTCATTTTTTTCGTTCCCAGAGCTGAAAGCTATATGCATACGCATGTTTATCGTCTGCCGGAAAATCAAGATTGCTGGTAAGCGCCCACTGTTTCCCGTCGATCACGGGAAAGAAGGTATCGCCCTCGAGGACAGCATGCACCCGGGTCATATAGATGCGGTCGGCGATGGGCATGGATTCCTTGTAGATCTCGCCGCCACCAATGATGAAGGTTTCTTTGCAATCTGTATCTGCGGCCAGCTTGATGGCGGTAGGCAGGTCGGGAGCTTTTTGAACAGTTGGGCGCCCGGGGTCCCAATCCTTATTCCGCGTGATCACAAAATTAAACCGGCCGGGAAGCGGTTCGCCGGCGAGGGCTTCAAAGGTCTTTCGGCCCATTACGACGGGCATGCCCCAGGTGGTATTCTTGAAAAACTTCATATCATTGGGCAAATGCCAGAGAAGCTTGTTGTCTTTGCCGATGGCATTGTTCGTGCTGGCAGCGACGATGAGGCTGATGATCATGGGCTCAAATTTAGCTTGCCCTTTTCAGCAATGGGCAGCCGGAGCCGAAAAAATAAATCGACATAAGATTTAAATACATCAGATAATTATGTATTTTTATGACCGATGAGCTGATTCTACGCTAAATTCTTACAAGATGTACACGGACAAGATCCTCAACACAGCGTATTCTTTCGCGGCTGCGATCGTGGTTTTTGGCGCCTGGGCCAAACTGGAGCAAAAGGAATTCGGTGGAACGGCGCTCACCATCGGGATGTTGGTGGAGAGCGGGATATTTGTGATCTACGGATTCGTTGAATGGCGTGAAAAGCGCCAGCCGTCGGCGGCGGCTCCGGTGGCACCTGTGACCACTGCGACTACGGAATCAATCGTGACGAAATCTGCGGATGCGGACAGGATCAACGAGTTGCAGCAGACAGTGGAAAAGACTAATGGGATGCTGAAGAAAATCTTTCGCACCGAGGTCTAAACGGCTACCGGGGCTTTAATGGCCGGGTGTGACTGGTAGTTCTCCAATGTAAAATCTTCGAATTGGAAGGCAAAGATATCCTTTACCGCGGGGTTGAGCTTCATCACCGGCAGCGGGAAGGGTTGGCGGGTGAGCTGCAAGCGTGCCTGTTCCAGATGGTTGCTGTAAAGGTGGACATCGCCGAAGGTATGGATGAACTCGCCGGGCTCAAGGTCGCAGACCTGGGCAACCATGCCTGTCAGCAGGGCATAAGAGGCGATGTTGAAGGGAACGCCTAGAAAGACGTCCGCGCTGCGCTGATAGAGCTGGCAGCTCAGCCGGGGCTTTCCGTTCGGGCCATCCGCCACATAGAATTGAAAGAGGGCATGACAAGGCATCAGCGCCATTTCCGGCAGGTCGGCGACATTCCAGGCGCTGACGATCAGGCGGCGGCTATCGGGCGTTTTTTTTATCTGTGCGATGAGCTGCGTGATCTGATCGACCGCTTTCCCATTAGCGCCTTCCCAGCTGCGCCATTGTTTTCCATATACGGGGCCGAGTTCTCCGTTGGCATCCGCCCATTCGTCCCAGATAGAAACGCCATGATCATGGAGGTATTTGATGTTCGTTTCTCCTTTGAGGAACCACAACAGTTCGTAAATGATGCTTTTGAGATGCAGCTTTTTGGTGGTGACCAGGGGGAAGCCTTTCGACAGATCGAAACGCATTTGATGGCCAAAGACGCTCAGGGTGCCGGTACCGGTGCGATCGGTCTTTCGGGCGCCGGTGTCCAGGATATGTCGAAGGAGATCGAGGTATTGCTGCATGGGTGCAAGGTACAGCCGCCGGCAGGAAATTTGCCCTGACGGAGATTTGAATTTTCCACCCGGATAGCTTATTTTACGCACATCCCCCGAAGCGGACCACGGGTCCGCTGGCCGAATTTACCCATCATAAGATCCCGTGCATCGGGATGGGTATTTTTCGGCGAACCCAACCCGATGCGCGACCCGCAATATGTGAAATTGCTGAGAGTCAATAATTTTTCCAGCGAACCATCGCTGAAACAGGGCAAGCTCTTTCTGACGACCCGTATCAGGAAGCCGCGGCGGTTCGATCTCATCAGCTACCGGGCCATTATTCCGCCTAAGGGCATCACGATCCTCACCCACCGGCTATGTGGTGTTCCCGGCGACACGCTGGAGATAAAGGCCGGGGTATTGTATGTGAACGGGCAGGATGTGGACGTCGAGCTGCGGTTGAAACATATCTTCAAGTTTGCCGCTCAGGATTGTTCGGATCTGGTTTACGATCGGAGACAAGCCTATACTATCCCGCCTTATACCAACACACTTTATATCTCGCTGGAAGAAACCTATGTCCGCAAGCTCAATGCGGCTTGTGAACGTTATGTGCTGCCTGCGGGGTTGCGGGACGAAGAGATCTTTCTTATGTTCAAGAAAAACTGGAACCGGGATAATTTCGGCCCTGTGCGGGTACCCGAGGGCCGGTGGTTCGTGCTTGGCGATAACCGCGGGAATAGCAAGGACTCGCGGTATCTCGGGCTGATCGAGCAGAGCAGGTACATTGGAACGGTAATATGGAAATGAATACACTAGCTTAACATCGACTGCATGCCAAAGGCGGTCAAAAAGTTCTCATACTGGTCTTTTACCTGTTTGTTTGCAATTTCGGAGAAGTTGCCGGTTACAGGATCTACAACGGTGCGTAATGGTCTTTTGCTCCTGGGTGCATCGATGAGTTTTACGATGGCGTCGGCGACCAGTCGGGGATCGGGTTTCATCGCTTCAAACATTTGCCCGATACCAGCGCCGATTTGAGCAGGAACGTTTGCCAGGTCACCATATTCCGCGATCACTTCCTGATCTGATCCGGCGAATATTTTTCCCCAAATGTCCGTAGGAAATGCGCCTGGTTGCAGGGACACGATATCCACCCCCAGGCGTCGTAGTTCATAATGCAGGCATTCCGTCAATCCTTCGAGGGCAAACTTGCTGACATTGTATGCCATTTGAAATGGAAAAGAAAATCGGCCGGCTACGCTGGATACATTGATAACCAGCCCTTCTCCCTGTTTCCGCATCTGCGGTAATACTCCTTTTATTGTTCTCCAGGCTCCATTTACATTTACATCCAGTACTTTTTCCAGATCTTCTTCCGTAAATGTTTCGGCGATCCCGGTTGCATAGAGACCTGCGTTGTTCACCAACACATCGATCTTACCATGTGTTTTTACGACAGTCGAAATCGCCCCGGACACGGCCCTTCCATCCGTAACATCGACTTCCAGTACCCGGATATTGACCTCCTGGGCCAAGGTCTTTGCTTTATCTGCGTTGCGGCTTGTGGTATCCCGCATAGTGGCGTATACACTATGTCCTGCGGCGGCGCAGGCTTTAGCTGCCAGCCAGCCAAAGCCGCTGTTTGTTCCGGTAATCAATACTACTTTGTTGTCCATTTTTTAAAATTTAATGAGACAAAGCTACAAAGCCGGTCCCGGAGGGACTGGGTGTGAAATAGACATTCTGCCGGGTTGATCCGGACAAAACAATGACTTAACTTTATTGAAATGTTCTACTATGAAGCATGTAACCATTGTTGTTCCGGATGGTTATGCAGACCTAAGCAGCATAACGGGTTCTTTTGATATCCTGATGAGGGCAGACGAGCTCTGGCGAAACAGGGGAAATCAATCGAAGCTCGAGATGCACATCGCCGGTTTCGTCACAGAACTAAAATTGGATGTCGGCTTTTTTTCCATCTTTCCTGAAGATATCAGGGATATAAAAATTACGGACTTGGTGATCATCCCTTCCGTTGGCGATTATTACAATGGAACCGTTGAAAAAAATGCGCCGCTTGTCACATGGATCAAGGAGCAATACAACTATGGGGCTGAAATTGCAAGTATCTGCACGGGCGCCTTTTTGCTGGCTGCTACCGGCTTGTTAAATGGAAAGGAGTGTTCCACTCATTGGCACGCGGAAGACGATTTCAAACGCCAGTTTCCCAACATCCGTCTGCGTACCGATAGGCTGCTCACCGCTGCAGGGGGAATCTATACCAATGGCGGCTCTTATTCATTTTTGAACCTGATACTTTTGCTGATCGAGATCTACTTTGACCGGCAAACAGCGATCGTCTGCTCAAAAATGTATCAAATCGATATGGACAGGACAATGCAATCGCCTTTTATCATTTTTAAAGCGCAAAAGAACCATGGCGACGATCTGGTTTGCCAGGCACAAACCTATATCGAGGAAAATCTAACAGAAAAGATATCTTTCGAAGACCTGGCCTCGCGTCTGGCGATCAGCAGGCGGAACTTCGACAGGCGATTTGTCAAAGCCGTGGGGAATACGCCGGTGGAATACTTGCAACGGGTAAAAGTAGAAGTGGCAAAAAATTCGCTGGAAAATGGACACAAAAGTATTTTCGAGGTGATGACGGAAGTAGGATACTCCGATGATAAGGCGTTTAGAGAAGTGTTCAAAAGAATTACAGGTTTGTCTCCTCTGGGCTATAGGGCAAGATTTGCCCAAAAGGCGCGTTCCGCCTGATGCGGGAATTGCGATCAGTTTTTAACGGCAAGGAGGTCGCCCACGATGGTATAGAACTCCGCTTTTTGGTCGTCGTAGTGGGAACCGGTACCAGGGCCGCTGAAGCCGGTGTGGATCTTCTCGATCTTTCCCGTTTTGCCGACGAAGATGGTAGTGGGAAAGTCGGCGATACGTTCCAGCTGCGGCAGGGTCTTGGAGGTGCGATCCGGATCGCCGACGGCTACACCGGTAATGAGCATGGGATATTTTACCTGAAATCGTTGTTTTACGTTACGCAAGCTGGCCTGGGAGCGGGCGAAATCGGTGCTGCGTTCATACGCCAATCCAATGACCTCGACACCCTTTTTGTGGTATT
The DNA here is from genome assembly GCA_025934485.1 of Chitinophagaceae bacterium. Lineage (GTDB taxonomy): Bacteria > Bacteroidota > Bacteroidia > Chitinophagales > Chitinophagaceae > Puia. Next base: position 7,971 of record JAICXX010000015.1, on the reverse strand, counting down.
CGTCGTAGAATGCGCTGAGGAAACGGGTCTCATCCATACAGTTAGGGCACCAGGAGCCCATGATCTGCACCAGCACGACCTTTCCCTTGAAACGCGGGTCGGACAAGGAGACGTCCTTGCCGTCGAGGTCTTTGAAGGTAAAGCCGAAGGGCATGTCCTTGTTCCATTTCGTGATGGCGAACTGGTCCTCCAGGTGTGCGTTGGCATCCTTGGTGGCGGTCCAGGTCTCGTGCCCTGCGAGGCCGCTATAATGCTGACCGTCGGTGAGGGTATGGCCATTGTCCGTGACAAGGGCGGTAAAAAAATATGCGTGTGTGCCATCAAAACAGGAAAGCTTCAGCGTGTCGCCGGTCACGACGCCTTCGAGATAACGGAGGTCGCCGCCCGCATCGAGGAAGGTGCCGGTGACATGGGCCCCCTGCTGGCGGAATTCGCCGACGCGAAAGGTCGAGTCTTTGCCGTCGAGGGTCCGGAACATGGCTGCCCAGCGGCCGGAGAGATTGACTTTTTCCGCCGTATTGGTGCTTGCAAAACGATAGTTTTCGCCGTAATAAGCTTTGAAGGGGACCACTTGCCAATCGGAGACCAGGTGTCTGAGCCACACGCCTTCCAAATTACCTTCAGGCGTCACACGTGCGCGGAGCTGGGACTCGTAGAAAGGCATTTTGATCCAGATCGAATCACCCTGGCGGGTGATATCATCGACCAATAGCCGTTCGCCGGCGTTACGGATATAGATGATCTGCCTGCCCATGCTGTCTTTAACCTCGAAGTTGAAGACGATGTCGTTGCCATCTTTTCTTTCCAGCAACGCCCTGTATTCTCCGTTGCGGAAATTGGGGGAGGGTGCGCTCACGCCGGTGGCCGGTGCCGGGGCGGGAGACGCCAGGGTGACTGAAACGCAAAATGACAGCAGGAAGAGCGAGGTCAAAAGTCGGGACATGGGATCAGAGTTAATTTGAACGCGCAAATTAACGAAAATCCGGGATTAATAAGTCTAGTAAAATAGTAGGGTTGGCAGGAACGGCCTGGTGGCCGTTGGGATTGGTAGGCGTTGAACGCAATTATTTCAAATTCGCGAGCATATCACTGGTCATCCGGGAAAGGTCGTATTCGGGTTTCCAGTTCCAGTCCGTGCGGGCGACGGAGTCGTCGATACTTTGCGGCCAGCTGTCGGCGATATGCTGCCGGTAGTCGGGAGCATACTGGATGGCGAAGTCGGGCACCTGTTTTTTGATCTCGGCGGCGATCTCTTTGGGCGAGAAGCTGAGGGCCGAGACATTGTAAGAGGTGCGGACAGTGAGCTTGTCGGCCGGCGCTTCCATGAGTTCGATGGTGGCGCGGATGGCGTCCGGCATGTACATCATCGGCAGATAGGTATCCTCGCGCAGGAAGCAGGTGTAGCTATGCTCTTCCAGCGCTTCATGAAAGATCTCCACTGCATAGTCGGTGGTGCCGCCGCCAGGCGCGGATTTGTAGCTGATGAGACCGGGATAGCGGATGCTGCGGATGTCGACGCCATAGCGTTCGAAGAAATAGTTGCACCAGAATTCACCGGCATATTTGCTGATGCCATAGACGGTGCTGGGTTCGATGATCGTTCGCTGGGGACAGGCGGTCTTGGGGGAGGTCGGTCCGAATACGGCGATGCTGCTGGGCCAGTAGACCTTGTGCAGTTTTTCTTCCCGGGCGATGTCGAGGACGTTGAGAAGGCCCTGCATGTTGAGATGCCAGGCGAGGTTGGGGTTCTTTTCACCGGTAGCGGAGAGGATAGCGGCCAGCAGATAGACCTGGGTGATATTCTGCCTGATGACCTGTACGTGCAGCATTTCCTTGTTCATCACGTCGATGGAGACATAGGGGCCCGTGCCTTTGAGGAGATCGTTCTCTTCCCGAAGGTCGGAGGCTACAACATTGCTATTCCCGTAAATGCGTCGAAGGGCGAGTGTGAGTTCCACACCGATCTGCCCGCTGGCGCCGATAACGAGTACTTTTTCTTTAGCCATGTAGGTGGGTTTTGGGGTGCAAACCTAGCACAAAAATCCAACTTTAGATTTGGCTAGGTTCACCGAATCCTTTGAATAGACATTTTGGTCCTGAGGTAAACCTACAGTTTTTTGCGGTAGATGCTAATGTTGGATTTTTGTGCTAGGTTTGCCCCATGCAATTCTTACACGACTTATTCAAAGAGCAATCGTACGATAAAAAGAATTTCTTTCTTATTGCGGGTCCCTGTGTGGTGGAAAGCGAGGAGTTGGTGATGGAGGTGGCCGATAAGGTTTCGGGCATCTGCAAAAACCTGGGGATACCGTATATTTTCAAGGCCTCTTACCGGAAGGCGAATCGTACCAGCGCCGGCAGCTTTACGGGAATCGGCGACGATAATGGCTTATCGCTGATCAAGAAGGTGGGTGAGAAGTACAAGTTGCCGACTACTTCGGATATCCATGCGCATGATGAGGCCGCGCCGGCGGCGAAGTATGTGGACGTGCTGCAGATCCCGGCTTTTCTTTGCCGGCAGACCGACTTGCTGCTTGCCGCGGCGGAGACGGGAAAGGTCGTGAATGTAAAAAAGGGACAGTTCCTCAGCGGGCCGGCGATGAAGTTCGCTGTAGAGAAAATTCGCAAGGCGGGAAACGACAAAGTGGTGTTGACGGAGCGGGGAACGACTTTTGGATACCAGGATCTCGTGGTCGACTATCGCAATATTCCCTGGATGCAGGAGCATGGTACTCCGGTGGTGATGGATTGCACACATTCGTTGCAGCAGCCGAATCAAACCAGTGGAGTCACCGGCGGCAACCCGCAGCTGATCTCCACGATCGCGAAGGCTGCTATTGCCACCGGCGCCAATGGGCTTTTCATAGAGACACACCCCAATCCGGCTGTCGCTAAAAGCGATGGGGCCAATATGCTACGTTTGGATCTTCTACAGGGATTACTGGAACAACTAGTCAAGCTACGTCGTGTGATTTCTGAACTATAAGGCGAAGGATCATGTCGGGGCCGGCTTCCAGCCGGCCTGGTGGTTTTCCCGGAAGGAAATTAAAAACGGGTTAAGCAAAGGTAGTATGTATGAGGGGTTTGGCCTACCCACAAAGGAGATTAACTTGGCTGTAAAAATTTTTTAGCAAAGCTTTTGCATTCGCCAGGTGCTGCTAATAAGTAGTGAGCAATTTACTGGGTAAAAGTCCAAATTCTTTTTTGAAGGCGATGGTGAAGTTGCTGAGGTTGGAATAGCCCAATTCCATGGCCACTTCTTTGACCGAGTGGCCGCCTGCCAGGAGCTTGTCGCGTGCCGCCTGCATGCGAACCTTTTGGAAATATTCGTAAACGGGTACGCCGTAGAGTACCTTAAAATCCTTTTTTAGCTTGGATTCGCTGATGGACACCATGCGGGCCAACTGGCTTATGGTGGGCGCGGGTTCGAAGATGTCTTTTGTCAGGACGGCTTCCACGTGCATGACGCGGTCGATATCCGTCCTGGACAGCGGGATGTCGAAGTAAGCGTTCTTCCGGCGTTCGTAGAGCCGAAGAAAAAACCGTTCGATGAGCAACATGATCCTGTTTTGGATCACTGCGAGCCGCATGGGGTTGGATTGCTCTACATCGACGATCTCCCGGATCAGCCGGCGGTATTCGCTGTCGAGCGGTTCGCGGTGGACGTTCTCGACTTGCAGCGAGAGATAGGTGGACAGGACGTCGTCGGATGGGCGGAGGCCCAGGTAATCGGCTAGCCAGCTTGCGTTGAACAGCACGTCGATGCCTTTGTAGACGGTACCTTTGGAAGCAAGATAGGCCCAGTCCTGCAGACTGTTCGTTAGATAGGCGATCATGCGGGTGGTATTGCTTTCTTTGAGCCGTTCGTCGCCGATGCGGATCTCCAGTGTGTCGGGAATGATGAGTTCGTGGAAGCGGAGGGTATAGAAGGCCTCTTTGGTCTTTCTTCGCCAGATGAGCCAGTCATCCGTAAATCGGGCGTTGATGATATTGACATGGATGCCATTGGGTAATTTCACGAAAGTGAGGCTCCCGGTGGCGACCCGCTCCGGAAAGATAAGCTTATTGTTGATCACCGGCACGTTGAGCCGCTCGGCCAGATCGTTTATCAATTGCTCATAGTCGGTATAGGCGAAATCGAACTGAAACAATCTAAAGGCTTTCCTGTACCCCAGTAAGATACGAAAAATACTAGCCCGGACTACAACCGCGAGTGGGTATTCCTACACAATTACAGGTACCTTAGCGGGTTTCGACGGGCGGACAGGATGTAGCGCTTGATATTCATCCAAAAGGCGAGGACGAAATAGAGGATGAGCGGCGAACCCATCGTAAGGAAGGAGATGTAAATGAACCAGGTTCGGATACGGGAAGTGGCTATACCCATTCTCTCACCTATCGCCGTACACACTCCAAAAACCTGCCACTCGATGAAGTGTTTAAACTGTTTCATAGCATCAAAATTAGTAAACGTATTGTATATATTATAACACCCGAAACGCATTTTTTGGTAATTTTGCGGGCGTATTACGCAAGGCGCTGAAAGCGCGTCGTCTGAACATATAAAACAATTTTATCATGGTCTTTGATCTGGATCTAATCAAGAAGCTATACGCCGGTATGCCTGCCAAGGTGGACGCCGCTCGTAGCTTAGTAGGAAAACCACTGACTTTAGCCGAAAAAATTCTTTACGCTCACCTTTTCGAGAAACCAAAGCGGGCTTATGAGCGTGGTAAGGACTATGTTGATTTTGCACCGGACCGTGTAGCCATGCAGGATGCTACGGCCCAGATGGCTTTGTTACAATTTATGACCTGTGGCCGCGATACGGTTGCAGTGCCCTCCACGGTTCATTGCGATCACCTGATCCAGGCCAAGACCGGCGCTGACGCCGACCTGGCGACTGCTCTCGATGTCAACAAAGAAGTCTATGATTTTCTTGCTTCTATCTCCAATAAGTATGGTATCGGTTTCTGGAAACCCGGCGCGGGGATCATTCACCAGGTAGTGTTGGAAAACTATGCTTTCCCCGGTGGGATGATGATCGGTACCGACTCGCACACACCCAACGCCGGGGGTCTCGGGATGGTAGCGATCGGGGTTGGAGGCGCTGACGCCGTGGATGTTATGGCTGGGCTGCCCTGGGAGCTCAAGATGCCCAAGTTGATCGGTGTAAAGCTCACCGGTAAGATGAGCGGCTGGACCTCGGCCAAGGATATCATTCTCAAGGTCGCGGGTATTCTCACCGTGAAGGGTGGTACCGGAGCGATCGTCGAATATTTCGGCGAAGGGGCCGATAACCTTAGCGCAACCGGCAAAGGTACCATTTGTAATATGGGTGCTGAGATTGGTGCGACCTGCTCGATATTTGCTTATGACGGGAAGATGGCGGATTATTTGAAAGCTACGGGCCGGGCCGAAGTAGCGGCACTGGCAGACGGTATCCGCGATTATCTGCGTCCCGACCAGGAAGTTTACGCTGATCCTAAAAAATATTACGACCAGGTGATCGAGCTCAACCTGACCGAGCTGGAACCACACGTAAACGGTCCGTTCACTCCCGACCTGGCATGGCCCATCAGCAAATTCGCAGAAGCGGTCAAGGCCAACAACTGGCCCGAGCGGCTCGAAGTAGCGCTCATCGGCAGCTGCACCAACTCTTCTTATGAAGACATCAGCCGTTCCGCCTCGCTGGCGCAACAGGCCATCGATAAAAAGCTCAAGACCAAGGCGGAGTTTACCATCACCCCCGGTTCCGAACAGGTTCGGTTCACCATCGAGAAGGACGGGTTCCTGAAGACCTTCGATAAGATCGGCGGCGTGGTGCTGGCCAATGCCTGCGGTCCCTGTATCGGTCAGTGGGCGCGTCATATAGATGATCCTAATCGCAAGAACTCCATTATCACCTCTTTCAACCGGAATTTTGCGAAGCGCAATGACGGCCTGGCCTCCACGCATGCGTTCGTCGCGAGTCCCGAGATCGTTACTGCGTTTGCGATCGCGGGTGACCTGACTTTTAATCCGCTGAAGGATACGTTGAAAAATGAGAAGGGAGAAGATGTCATGCTGGATGAACCTACGGGTGTGGAATTGCCGCCGAAAGGGTTCTCCGTCGATGATCCGGGATATCAGGCACCTGCAAAGGATGGAAGTAAAGTACAGGTCGTGGTAAAATCCGATTCACAGCGGCTGCAGCTGCTGGCGCCCTTCGCTGCCTGGGAAGGCACCGATCTGAAGGGGCTGAAGCTCCTGATCAAGGCTAAGGGTAAATGTACCACCGACCATATCTCGATGGCCGGTCCCTGGTTGAAATTCCGTGGTCATCTCGATAATATTTCCAACAATATGTTGATCGGGGCGGTGAATTTTTATAACGACAAGACCGATAGCGTTAAAAATGAGCTCACCGGTGAATATGGTCCCGTGCCGAATACAGCAAGGGCCTATAAAGCGAAAGGGATCGGTAGTGTGGTCGTCGGGGACGAGAACTACGGTGAGGGTTCTTCGCGTGAGCATGCGGCTATGGAACCCCGGCATCTCGGTGTACGGGCGATCGTTGTCCGGAGCTTTGCCCGCATCCACGAGACCAATCTGAAGAAACAGGGGATGCTTGCGCTGACCTTTGCGAACAAAGAAGACTATGAGAAGGTGCAGGAAGACGACAGCATCGACATCGCAGGGCTCACAGGCTTTGCTCCCGGCAAGTCGCTGATCATGGTCTTGAATCATAAGGACGGCACCAAGGACGAGGTCACGCTGAACCACACGTATAATGAACAGCAGATCGGCTGGTTCAAGGCGGGTGGGGCGTTGAATGTGATCAGAGCGGAGTTTGCGAAGAAATAGAGCTAATTGTATACTTATAATAATAGGCCGTCGGATGACGGCCTATTATTATTTTTGTGGCATTGGGGAAATTGTAACTTTGTGGGATGGGTGTGGGAACGAAGATAGAGACGGGTTATACCTATGCCGATTACGTGCATTGGGAAGATAGTTGGGAGCTCATCGAGGGAAACCGCGTCGAGCATCCTTCGCCTGTTCCCAGGCATGCTTTACTTGCGACGAGGCTTACAACTGAGTTTTCTATCCAGCTTAAGGGGTGCCCAAACTGTACAGTCTATCAACCGCTGGACTACCGCATAACAGACGACACTGTTTTGATTCCCGACATGCTGATCGTTTGCGGGGAGATCGGTGAAAGATATCTGGATTTTCCGCCGATGCTAGTAGTGGAGATTCTTTCGCCTTCTACCGCATCGAGGGACAGAAAGATCAAGTTTAACCTTTATGAATCCCAGGGCGTTTTGTATTATTTGATCCTCTCACCCGATTCCCAAAAAGTCGAGATCTACCAATGGGAGAATGGGAAATATGTGCTGAAGGTAAGGGGCAGGGATATTAGCTTCACGTTTTTACTGGCCGGCACCAAGGCCAGGATAGATTTCAGCCAAATCTTTTAACCTTTGTTACGCCCAGGTAAAGGCGTCCCCCGAGGGAAGATGCGTAACCGGGATTCCGGGGATCTTCTTTTGTAGTACCGGGACGAGCCATTCCAAGCCGGGTTCTTCGCTAACGGAATGCCCCAGGACTACCAGACTGATCTTTTTGCCCTGGTAGCGGGCATCGCGGATATACTCGCTGGTTTCCCACTCATTGAGTTCGCCGCAGACGAATACGTCCGGTTGATATTGCTGGATCCACCCGATGTGTTTCCGGCCACCGGCGGCACCAGGGGACAGCACGACGCGGGCGCAGGGTTGGTCGAGGTCACCGATGTATTTTAGCGGGCCGATGGACAGCTTTTTTTTGCACAGGTCGATCAGGCTGGCGAGGGGTGTCGGGGAAGGGAGGATGGTCAGGGGAGGATTGGATGGATCGTAATAACTGTCCCATCCAAGTGCCTGTAAAACCCCCATCCTGATGCCGTCCGGAATATGCGCATGAATGCCGTCGTGAAAGCGCCAGACT
>JAICXX010000237.1 GCA_025934485.1 Chitinophagaceae bacterium | reverse complement strand
GTTGTCCGGAAACGTCAACCGCCACGTCTTAGTTGAAATGAAATAGTATGAATGAATTGAAAAACAAAGTGGCAGTTATCTATGGGGCCGGCGGTGAGATCGGCGGCGCCGTCGCACGTGCCTTCGCCCGCGAAGGAGCTAAAGTCTATCTCACCGGTCACCGTCTGGCGCCTGTGGAAGCGGTTTGCAGGGACATCCAGGCGGCAGGCGGCCTTGCCGAGGCAGCGGAGGTCGACGCGCTTGACGAGCCGGCGATAGACAAGCATCTGCAATTGGTAGTAGCTAAATCAGGCCGGATCGATATTTCCTTCAATGCGATGGGGAATTCGCCAGGCAGGTATCTTGGGGCATCGCTGGTCGATATGGATCTTGAACAATTCTCCATGCCCATCACGAGCTATACCACATCATATTTTCTCACCGCGCGTTTGGCGGCGAGACGCATGCTCGAGAACAAATCCGGGGTGATCATGACCGTTTCCGCGCCCCCCGCCAGAATCGGTACACCAAACGGGGGTTATGGCACCTCCCAGGCCGCCAAGGAGGCGCTTACCCGATACCTGTCGAAAGAGCTCGCGCCCCAGGGTATCCGCGTGGTCTGTCTGCAATCGCACGGCATGCCCGAGACAGCGACAATAAGGGAGATATTCGAAAGCAGGGCCAGGACGGCGGATATAACCTGGGAGCAGTTCACAGGTTATCTTGCGGACATGAATCATCCCAAACGCTTCCTGACACTCGCGGAGGTGGCTAATGTGGCGGTCTTTGCGGCCTCCGACAAGGCAAGCGGGATAATGGGAACGGCCGTCAATGTCACTATGGGAGCGCTCGACGACTAGGTTCTGCCGGCAAAAATCTTTATTATATTAACTTCAATAAAAAAAACGTTATGAATGAATTTGTTTACCTCTACCGGGGGTACGAAGAATCTGCCTCTCCTGGGGATATGCAGCAGAAAACGGCGAAATGGATGACCTGGCTAAAAGAGCTCAGTGACAAAGGCCATGTGAAAGCACTCGGCGAGCCCCTGCTACCCGGTGGCATGGTAGTAAAGGGCAAGAAGAAGCAGGTCATTGACGGGCCCTACGCCGAAGCCAAAGACCTGGTCGGAGGCTATAGCATCATTTTGGCCAGGGACATCAAGCAGGCTGTGGAGTTTTCTTTGGGCTGCCCTATTTTCGAAGATGGCGGTTCGGTAGAAGTCCGTCAGATCAGACAGTTGGATTAGCCCCATGGAGATAGAAGAACATTTTTTCCGGCATGAATTCGGAAGGATCGTTGCCATCCTTACCCGGCTCTTCGGAGTCCAGAACATCGCATTGGCAGAAGACGTCACTCAAGACGCCTTCTGTCGTGCTATGGAGACATGGAAATTGCGCGGTCTGCCGAAAAATCCTTCCGCATGGTTGATGACCACGGCCAGGAACCGTGCCCTGGATATCCTGCGCCGGGAGCGCACGGTCAGAGTGGCGCAGCCGGGACTAACGCGGTTTCTTGAATCGGAATGGACCCTGGTCCCAACGGTTGAGGAAGCGTTTAGTACCTACGCTGTGAAAGACTCCCAGCTCCGGATGATGTTTTCCTGCTGTCATCCCGGCATCTCCGAAGAAGCGCAAATTGCCCTTATACTGCACATATTATGCGGATTCAGCGTAAAGGAGATCGCACAGGCCTTCGTGAGCAATCATGCCGCTATTGAAAAACGCATCACCCGGGCAAAGAAGGTATTGGCGGGATCCACGAAGCTTTTCGATCTCGCCGACGCGGACCTTCCCGTCCGGCTTTCCGCCGTTCTGCAAGCATTATACCTGCTTTTCAACGAAGGGTATCATGGATCGTCACCCGAAGCGGCAGTGCGCGCGGAGCTTTGTCAGGAAGCCCTGCGGTTGATGGATCTACTCCTCGAAGAACCTGCTTTAGTAACCCCCCAATCACATGCGCTTGCTGCATTGATGCATCTCAACGCCGCTCGTCTGCCCACTCGTTTGGATGATTCGGGTAATCTTGTTTCGTTCTTTGAGCAGGATCGGTCTTTATGGGATCATAAGCTCATAGCAAAAGGACAAGCGCTTCTCGACCTTTCCGCGGCTGGTACAGAATTGACAAAATATCACCTTGAAGCGGCTATCGCTTCCATGCATACCAGCGCCGTGCGAGGCGAAGATACCCAATGGGAACATATAGTATCGCTCTATGACATGCTTCTGGCTATCCATCCTTCGCCGGTCATTGCGCTAAACCGTGCGATTGCCATTGCTCAGTTGGAAGGCCCGGAACGCGGATTGCAAGAGATACGCGTCATCCAGGACCTTGATCGTCTTTCATCTTACCCGTTTTACCCGGCTACGCTTGGCGAACTCGAGCTCCGTCGGCGAAATTACCAGGTTGCGGCGGCGCACTTCTCCACAGCGCTTTCGTTGGCCCGCAATCCCATGGAACGGAACTTCCTGCAACGGCGTATAGCTTCATGCAGAGAAAGCTGACGGGCTACATTTCCCCATCGGGTTGCCACGCCTACAGATTAAAAATGCCCACGAGCCGGTCCGCCGTTTTGATATTCTCTGGTAAAAAGCCAGCCGGCGCCGGTTCATTTGCTTTTGGCCGCTGTATGCAAGAGCCGATTATCATTATTGCTCCACATAGCAAAGGAAAATTCTGCATACGATAAAACGGTTTTTTCAACGCCATCAACAAAAAGGCCAATATCATTTTGATTGTCACACAATGAATTAGACAATTAACCGAACGGTAACTGCACGATACGTGAACACTCGCCGTTCGCTAGCGGACATTCGCCGTAGAATGATATTCGAAAATTATTTATTGATAAACAATAAATAATTATTACTTTAGCAGTGTCAAAAACCGAAAGACATGAAAATAAGCACCGAACAAACGCTAAGGATATTAAATCTCCTTGCCTGGATCATATTCGTCGGCGTAAGTATCGAAGCCGGCGGTTTCATCTTCAGCACCTTTTACACGCTGGAGATAAACCCTATCAATGCTCATCGATCCTGGCCCGGGCTCGATCTATCGGGTATTTATGATTACGGCCGCGGATACTTTCTTGCAGAGATGTCGATAATAAGTCTGGTGTCTCTTATGAGAGCAGTCTTGTTTTATATGATCGTCGACGTCCTGCAAAACAAAAAACTGGATATTGCCCACCCCTTCAGCAAAAACATCGGCCGATTCCTTTTCAGGATATCCTACCTGTCCCTGGCGATCGGCCTGTTCTCCTGGTCAGGCGCCGAGTATACCATGTGGCTTGTGTCGAAAGGGGTTAAGGTGCCGGATTTACAATACCTGCGCCTGGGAGGAGCCGATGTATGGCTGTTCATGGGCGTGACTATTTTCGTCATTGCACAGATCTTTAAAAGAGGTATCGAGATCCAAACCGAAAACGAATTAACCGTCTAAGTCATGCCGATTATCGTAAATCTCGACGTCATGATGGCTAAGCGGAAGATATCGCTCAACGAACTTTCGGCGAAAGTCGGCCTGACGCTATCCAACCTTTCCATACTTAAGACGGGCAAAGCAAAAGCCATCCGCTTCAGCACCCTCGAAGCCATTTGCAAAGCGCTGGATTGCCAACCTGCAGACATCCTTGAATACAAGGAAGAGTAGTGCCGGATGATCGGACAAGACTTATGATCCATGGATAAGGGTATTAAAGACATTTTTGTCAAGCTGGATCGGCTGCTTCAAAACGGCTAAGCGTAGATGTTCTGGTTTCTATTTTCCATGCTTCAATTCATTCATCATATCTAATACTGGGATGGCACTAATTTCTTTTGTCACGGGAAATCGTTCTTTGCCCGGATAAACAATAAACCTTTTTGTTGCCTTGATATCCTCGCAACCCAGATGGAACCCCTTTGAAACAGAAGGAGCCTGAGAGCGTTTTATTTCAATGGCAAACCTTTCCTTGCTATTCTTCTCGATCACCAGATCGACCTCGGCGCCAGCCGAAGTGCGATAAAACCAAGGGGTAACACCCGCGGGGAGACAAGACAGCATGTTTTCAAGAACAAAACCTTCCCAACTTGCTCCCACTACCAGATGCCCCAAAAGGTCATCAAGAGTGGTCAAATTCAGGAGGGCATGGACGATGCCGCTATCACGGATGTAAATCTTAGGAGCCTTTACAAGCCGTTTGCCCACATTCCCGGACCAGGGCCGAAGGGTGCGAATTAGCAACAGATCTTCCAGCAATTCTATATATCTTTTTGCGGTCGTAGCGGCTACGTCCAAATTGTTACCTAACTGCGCGATATTGAGCTGCCCACCCTGATTGTGTGCCAGCATAGTCCATAAATTTCGCAACGTAACAGCCGGTATACGCGGACCGAATTGCGGAACATCTCTCTCCAGATAAGTGTTGATAAAATTCAACCGCCAGCGAAGACTGGCTTCATCATTTTTAGCCAAATAACTATCCGGGAATCCCCCGCGTAACCACAAATGGCCAAGGTCGGGGGATTTTCCTTTGTCTACCTCCGCCACCGTGAGCCCTGATAATTCTTTGTATGCTATTCTTCCGGCCAGGGATTCTGATGACTGCTTCAACAAGTCCAATGATGCTGAGCCAAGAATAAGGAACTGACCGGTCCTCTTCCCGTCTCTCCGCCGACGGTCGATAACACCGCGAAGAATTTGGAATAACTCGGGGACACGTTGGATTTCGTCGAGGATAATCAGCTTATCCTTATGCAAGTTGAAATAGGCTTCTGGTTCTTTAAGTTTTCCTGCCTCCGAAGGTGTTTCCAGGTCAAGGTAAATTGGGGCTGGACTCATCGAAGTAGCGATTTCCTTGGCTAAGGTCGTTTTGCCGATCTGCCGAGAATGCCGCAGGATTTTACAGCGCGGACATCGAAGCGATCGTCTCCAACGTTTCAAATCATGTCTTTTTATAAAGTTCTAATTTCCGGCCTTCGGGACCTTCGATTACGGCAATGACAACCCATTCCGTAGACATAGGCAATTGGTGAAATTTAATACTCTGTTGCTGTAGTTTGTCAATTCGTGAATCAAAGAGATCGATCTCAAATCCCAGGCGTAAATGTTTATCGACCTGCTCCTGGCCCTTGGCAAGAGGGTAAATTTCGAGATTCAGCCAAATGATTTGGGACGGCCGACCTGATAACAAGGAGATTCAAATTCATCACCAAAGATAACACAGGGACGCTTTACATTTTCGTGCCGTGCAAGGAACTGGTTACTAGGCCTTATCACGCCGCTCCATTCCCCACTGCGCGATGGCATTCAAAACGGGAGTGAGGGTGACCCCATCGGCCGACAGGCTATATTCTACATGGGGCGGGACCACCGGTTTCACGTCCCGTACGATCAGTTTATCCGATTTCAACTCCCGTAAATGCTGGATCAGCATCTTCTCCGTGATATTAAAGGCGTCTGGGGTAAAAAAGGTTGTCAACCTCAGCAGTGTCGGCGCCGATCAGGCGGATGGGGTAGGGCCCGTAAGCGGTCTTCACCTTGCCGAAGAAGCGCTTAAATCGCTCAACGGCGTGGACATCCGGCATCTGCGGGCCGGATTTTTCTACACCAACTTCTACAGCGCTATCGGGATGATCAGGCAGGCCGGTATCTATGGCAACAACTGCGGTGCCGACGCGCCGGTGGCCATGGTTCATCCCCGTGACATTGCAGCAGCCGCAGCCGAAGCATTGCTCAGCCTTGGATTCAAAGGTAGCAGTGTCCGGTATGTCGTCAGCGATGAGCGAACCAGCAGGGAGATCACCGCTGTCCTTGGTGCATCGATCGGCTAACCCGGTCTGTCCTTTGTCCCTTTCAGCGATGAAGATAACCGTAATGGTATCCTTGGCGCCGGCCTCTCCGCAGAGGCCGCCGACAACTACACGGAGATGGGCGTGGCCGTTCGCACCGGCCTGATGTTTAAAGACTATGAGAAACGCCGGCCGCAGCTTTCACCCACCAAGCTGGAAGATTTTGCAAAAGAATTCGCCGCTGCGTACGCAGCCGCCTGATAAAACCGGCAGCGGGACATTTATTTAATAGGCGGATAAACGCTATAATTTGCGGGGATCCACACATATTTTGATCCATCGGCCCGGAGATGTCCTATACCGGGAAAGGAGATATGGTCGGCGGCTATCCAGTAACCGTTTCTGGCGGCATCGGCATAGGCTTTTTTTCGTTGTTCCGCGCCGGCCTTCGGGTCGCTATCGAATCCCATATAGGCGCCGGGATCGGAGAATTGTACCGCAGCTGCGTGCACCAGGTCGCCCCAAAATAGCAGTTTCTGGCCCTTTCTTTCGACAATGTAGGAAGAATGCCCGGGCGTATGGCCTGGCGTGGCCATAGGCGTGATGCCGGGAAACAATTCTGTGCCATAGTCGAAGGTTACCAGTTTGCCTGCCTTTTGATAGGGGGCTATTTTTTGGATGGCGGTCTCGAAGTAAAACTGGGCGCTCTTAGGAGCTTTACGCTTGTTGTCTTCGGAAAGCCAATAGGCGGCCTCTGGTTTGCTGACATAGATCGTGGCATTGGGAAATACGATCTTGTCACCGTCTGTTAGCCCGCCTACATGGTCTGGGTGCAGGTGTGTAAGCAAAACCGCGTCGATTTGCTCGGGCCTGTACCCTGCATTGTTCAGGCTTGCTGCCAATTTACCGAGTGTCGGCCCGAACGCATCCGCGGTACCGGCATCAACCAGGATCAGCTTGCCATCGGCCTTGATCAGAAAAGCATTGACGGAGTTTTCTACGCTGGATGTCAGGTAGTTTTCTTTGAAGAGCCGGTCGCGTTTTTCGGGTGCGATGTTCGACAACAATTTGGTAAAATCCAGGGCAGCGGTGCCGTCGGATAAAGCTATGATCTGGATGTCTCCCAACTGTAGAACGTAGTACCCTGGCTGTGGTAGCGCAGTTGGGGCGGCGGTTTGTGAAAAGGAGTGCGTCGGTGTTACGAGCGTAAGGAAAAGGATGATAAAAGAAGCGGCTAATAGTTGTAAGCCGGATTTGATTGAATGATTCATCTTAAAAAATTTAAGACACAAAATTCAATCGGGAAATTTCCCTGATAAAGGACGTTAGTCAATTTGATTTTGTGATATTTATCACATGCGGCTCATTTCAGCCGGCTTAGTGTCTCACGGGTGACGCCCAGATAGGAGGCTATGAAGGCTTTGGGGATCCGGCTAACGAGGTGAGGATATTGTGAGAGAAATTTTTCATATCGTTCCTGGGCGCTGGCCATAATCATTAGTTGGATGCGTTTTTGCAGGGAGACATAGCCCCAATTTGATTTTACGCGAAGGAAGTGCTCGTATTTTGGCATTTCTGCGGCCAATTTTTCCCGATTGTCATATGTTATACCCAAAAGCTCGCTGTCCTCGAGACAATCGATATTGATCGTGGCAGGCGTTTTAGAAAAGAAGGCTTCCCTGTCAGTGATCCACCAATCCTCGACGGCAAATTGGAAAATGAAATCCTTGCCGCTTTCAGGTTCCGTGGTATACGCTTTAACACAGCCTTTGAGGACAAAATACTCCTGTCTTACATTATCACCCTCCTGTACGAGAAAGGCATGTTTCCGGAGTTTCTTTAAAGTGTAATGGGACAAAATATACCCGAATTCATCATCCGTTAATGGGCTAATTGCTTCAATATGATCCCTGAACAGTTGAGCCAATGGAGTGCCGGTTTTATCGGCCTGAAATTAGCATATATTCGTGAAAGCAAAATGCTGGATGCCACCATTCTCCTCACCTGGAATTTCAGGCGCCGAATTCCCCGTGCCAGAAATGGAAGCAAACAAGGTCCTAGCGGACCGGTCGATATTGAGCTCCAGGATCCCTTGTTCTACAGCGTCGATAAAGTCCTGAAACGCAACCTTTTCCAAATTTTCCACATCGCCGGCATAAGCCGTCAGTCTCCCCATCCGCGGTATATACTCCATAGGGCTGAACGCTGCGAATGTCCAGCCGCCGCAAAAGATTATCAGGCCGGCGCCTCAATCGATATGGTAAACCCTGCGGATGCAGCGTTAAGCACCTTTCCCCTGGTCCTCATCGCGGTTGGAACCCACGAGGTCCTGTTGGATGACAGTCTGAACTTTTATGACGTTGTCAAAGGCCTGCAGTCCGACTCTACATTAACGGTCTACGACAACCAGTACCATGTATGGCCATTGGCAGATGTTCACAGCGAGGCATCACAGCGGCTACTTACCGCAATGGATGGGTTCTTTAATCGGGTTAAATAAGAAAAAAGATTCTGTGTTACTGACCAAATCCGATTTGATTTATTTTTTACTTTTGTTCTTTAGGCGGCTATCAGCCAGCCTGTTTAGAGAGTGGCTTCGGTTGCTCTCTAATTTTTTCAGGCCATTTGATC
>JAICXX010000321.1 GCA_025934485.1 Chitinophagaceae bacterium | reverse complement strand
GCTATATCTGTGTGCAGGCCAATACCCGCCGAAAGTCCTCCCCCACCGCCATGCGGTCCTACACCAGCACCCAATTCAAACGAAAGACCGCCCATGGTTGCTTCAAAACCGGCGCTGAAGTCCAGTCCCGTTCCGAATCCCGCATAGGTATCATTGGAGAATGACAGGCCCGTTGTCACGCTCAGCGGAGTATTGTAAAGCCCAATATTCACCCCAAAATCATATGTCGAAGTCTTGCCACCCGACCAATAGTTATGGACAGTGTTTTGGATATTCTTCCAGTCGTCGGGATAACCATTCACAAATCGGCTGATCGCCCCCGGATTCACGGTCCAGCCCAGTCCCACCCAGGACGCATCCTCATTAGTCTGGATGCCTGCATGGTAAGACAAGGATAACGGATAACCGCCTTCAGGGCTCGGCACTTCCAATAAGGGTATATTATAAGTAAAGTTACCCGTCTGCAGGTTAACCATGTCCGTAGTATCTATCGGCTCAAAGCTGGTAGCTTCCGGTGCCGTCGGCCCCGCCGTCAAAGCATAAGAAATTCCCGGAGCGAAGGTATCAGTCAATAGGATAGTCAATAGCGTAGCCGCCACCACCCTGCGGGTGCGTTTGCCATGCAACATAGCATCTATGGTTTAAAGTTTTTTAAAAATCAGTATGGGAAATGGCCAAAAGAGAGGATGCCTCTAACGGGGGATGGTGATGTGGATAGGTCATGGTAGGTTGTGGGTCTGGTTAGGTTAATGGTAATATCCAACTGTATTAGATACCCGAACTTAAGACTTAATTTGAAAACTCCAAGAAAATCTCCAAAATTCTTTAACCCGCCTAATAGTTTCTCGACGGCGTAACGAGAAAAAAATGCACGGTTATCACCCAAAACAACACACCTATCGCTGAAATAAACACAACTACAAAAATCCCGGCTTTAAGAAAATTCTAACAAACCTTGCGCACGTTTCACAGTCCTAGAAGCGTTCAACTAAAAATCCCTTATTGTTTATGCGCACCCTCGCCTTTTGCCTGGCCCTACTGGCCATCAGTGGCTGCTATAACCGCCTGTCCGCACAAGACTATAAGGTCGCGGTCGGCTTGCGTTTCAGCACCGCCGACCCCACCATCAGCAACAGCGTCAGTGCAAAATATTTTATGGACGAGACCAATGCCATCGAAGGTCTCGTATCCTGGAGCACCCGTTTCGGTCTCGGCGGCCTCTATGAACGGCATCAACTTATCGGCGGCGTCCCTGCTTTTACGTGGTTCTGGGGCGTCGGCGGCTACCTCGGCTGGCAGGACAAGAATACCTATCTCGGGCCCATGGGTGCTATAGGCCTCGATTACAAATTCGCCAATGCCCCCATCAATCTTTCGATCGACTGGAAACCCGAACTCGATATCCTCCCCAATATCAATTTCGTTCCTGACGCCTTTGGTGTCACCGTCCGGTATACCTTTGCCCCGTCCAAAGTCCCCGCCAAATAGCCTGCGTCGGCGCGGACAGCCTTTCCAGGTAGGACCGCCTGCCCGTCCGGCTTCCGCAGATTCCCGCACTTGTCCTTCTCAGTCCGCACACTTCCGCACCTCAAACCGCATTACTCCCACGTTATGCTGCTTCTTGCAGCCTTCGGCAATACTTTCTGCGTTTTTTTGCAATTTTAATTCCGGTTTGCGTTTTTGTGCAGTTTTTTAGCTTACATTAGCTTGCACAAAGCCGCAAAAAGCCGCTGAAAGCGGCTTAAAGGACTTTCGCGATGCCGCTGGAAGCTGTTCAAGCGGTCTAACCAAAACCGACCATGCTCAAACAAGAGAGACAGGCCTATATTTTACACCAGGTCAACCTGCACAATCAGGTACTGTCCGCCGGCCTCAGCCAGGAGCTCGACGTCTCGGAAGACACCATCCGGCGCGATTTGCAGGATCTGGCAGATAATAACAAACTTATCAAAGTACACGGAGGAGCCTTATCCCTCTCTTTTAACGACTATCACTATCCCAGCACTCCCATTTACGCGCATGCACAAAAGAAACTGATCGCCCGCAAAGCCGCCACCCTTATCCAGAACGATATGTTCGTTCTGACCACTGGCGGCACTACCCTTATCGAATTGGCCCGTCATCTTCCGCCCACCCTGAAAGCCACCTTTATCTCCGGAAGCCTGCCCGTGGCGCTGGAATATACCCACCACCCCACCATCGACGTCATCCTTATCGGCGACAAGGTGTCTAAAAACTCCCGCATCACCGTTGGCGGCGAAGCAATCTCGAAGATCCGCCAGATCAAAGCGGACATCTGCTTCCTCGGCGTCAACGCCATCGATGCCAGTAACGGCGTAACCGACAACGACTGGGAGGTTGTCCAGGTAAAAAAAGCCATGATCGAATCCGCCCGGAAGGTCATCTGTCTCACCATATCCGAGAAGATCAATTCCTTCCAACCTTTTCACGTCTGCCCCATTGAAGACCTAGACATGGTGATCACGGAACTACAGCCGGAGGACCCGCTGCTCGAGCCGTATCGCCGCAAAGGGATCCAGATCTTATAACAACTGCTACATAAATTTTTAAAACACAACTCCAAAAAGTAAAACTATGAGAAAATGGAAGCTTTTTAGTTTGATCATGTTTGCTATGCTATGCATGATCACAGGCAACGTGAAAGCTCAGGGGGTTCCGATCACCGGAACCGTGCTCGCAGACGATGGTACACCATTGGCCGGCGTAACGGTTGCCGTTAGCGGTACCAAACAAGCGGCCGTTACCAACGACAAGGGCGAATTCACCATCAGGACAAAAGAAGGCGCTACTTTGCTGATCAGCTATGTAGGCTATGCCGGACAGAAGGTCAAAGCCAAAGCCGGCATGACCGTTCACCTGGTGGCAGGAGAAGCCAGCCAGATGGGCGGTGTCGTCGTCACGGCCCTGGGTATTAAAAAGGAGCGAAAGGCCCTGGGCTATTCCGTTACAGAACTGAGCTCTGCGGAACTCATGAAAAATAAGAATACGAATATCGTCAACTCGCTGGACGGTAAAGTCCCCGGTGTGAACGTTACCCAGTTCAGCGGGTCCCCGGGCGCCGGTGCATCGATCACCATTCGCGGCGGTAACTCGACGTCGGACAGCAGGCAAAACCAGCCGTTGTTTGTCGTCGACGGCGTTATCTACGATAACTCGACTACGGTCGTCGGCAACACGGGCACCGATGGCTTGTCCCGCGACAATACCACGTACTCGAATCGCGTAATGGATATCAACCCCGAGGATATCGCAAGCCTTTCGGTTCTCAAGGGCGCAGCGGCAGCCGCATTGTACGGATCGCGGGCAGCCGATGGTGTCGTCATCATTACTACCAAGAAAGGCGCGGAAGGTGCGACAAAGGTCGGTGTCTCCAGTAAGATAAGCAGCTCCTGGGCGGATAAGCTTCCCAAGGTTCAAAACGTATTTGGGCCGGGCATCTATGCTGCAAACGGTAGCTTAAACACCATTGGTGTCGGTGGGATCACCGGCAATTCCCTTACTAGCAACACGCAGTATTATTCCTGGGGCCCGGTAATTCCGGCCGACAGCACGAAATACGACAATATCGGTAATTTCTTTCAGCACGGCATCGTCTATGACAATAACGTAAATGTCTCGGGCGGCTCAAAGAATGGCTCGTTCTTTTTATCGGCTTCCAATTATAATCAAACGGGCATTGTCCCCCACACAGGCTACGATAAAACCACATTTCGATTCAACGGTGAACAAAAATATGGCGGACTGACGCTCGACGCCAATGTCGCCTATTCAATTGCCAACATCACCAGGACATTGACGGGCGGCGGGCTATACAGCGCCAGCAGCGGCGGCGCCACCGGCGGCGGCAATGGCGCGATGGGTGCAGTATACAGCTGGCCGGGCACTTTCAATATGAAGAAGTACATCAACATCGATGGATCGGAGTACCGCCCGTATGCCGGTTCCATTCCGCTGGAAAGCGATCAGGACAATCCTTACTGGATCCTCAACCAGGATCAGTTGACGGAAAAGACCAACCGTTTCACCGGCGGGATCAATGCCAACTATAAAATTACCAGTTGGTGGGATGTTACCGGCCGCGTGGGTTACGACACGTACAATACGAACGATTATACCTATATCGCCCCGGGTTCTGCTGTAGGCACGAACTATCAGAATGGCCGTCTGAGCAAGGATTTCGTGGGCTATACGTACATCACGACAACCGAGCTCACGACTTTCCACAAGACTTTTGGAGATTTCGAGGCGCACGTGATGCTCGGGAATATGACGGAAAATACGGAATCGCCCAGTCAAAATCTTTGGGGATATAACTTCATTTCGTCCGGCAAGGCAAACGCTAACTTTGCCAATATAGCCACCACCAATCAATTCTTTTCCGATGCCCTTTCAAGACACCGTTTGACGGGGGCCTTCGGAGAGTTTGGGGTATCGTATAAAGACATCGTTTACCTCACTGCCACAGGT
>JAICXX010000121.1 GCA_025934485.1 Chitinophagaceae bacterium | reverse complement strand
GACGGCACCCGCAAGACCCGTGAGTTGGACGACTTCCAGCGCGATTGGCCCAATATCATCGTAGCCGATGACGCCACGATCGCGGCGGTCGATAAAAAATGGAAAGAGCTGGGGCTGGGAGCCTTTATCCCTTCGCCTTCATTAAAGTACAAAGATCAATTATACGGCGAGGAGGCCGTTGTGTCGTGAAAAAAATGAGTTTTTTTGGCATAGCGGCGATGTTCGCCGCCACCCTGACCTTCGCGCAGAAAAAAATCACGCCGCATACGCTGCTGTGGCGGATCTCGGGTAAACACATTACCCACCCTTCGTATCTTTTTGGTACGATGCATGTGCTTTGTGCAAAAGACGCCATGCTGAGCGACAGCCTGAAGAGCGTCATCAAACGTTGCGACGAGATCTATTTCGAGATCAACCTGGGCGATATGATGGGCATGCTCAATTCGATGAAATATATGCGGATGACGGGTGGCAAGACCCTGGCCGATGTGCTGAAGCCCGATGAATATGCCCGGGTCAAGACGTATTTTGAAAAGAATGTGCCATTCCCCCCTTTTGGTATGTTGGAACGGTTCAAGCCGATGCTGATCAGCGGGATCATTGAAGAGCAGTCGATGGATTGCGAGACAAAGGACGGGATGGAGATGCAGATACTGAGCGAATCGAAAGCCTACGACAAGCCGGTGGACGGGCTGGAGACGGCCGAGTTCCAGGCCACGCTTTTCGACAGCATTCCGTATAGCGAACAGGCGAAGGATCTGGTCAACAGCATCGACAGCGTAGACCAGAACAAGATACAGACCCGGCAACTGGTGGCGTTGTATAACAGCCAGGACCTGGATGGCATCGATTCGCTGAGTAGGAAAGATGATGGGGGGGTAGAAAACAAATATATGGATCTGCTCTTATACAAGCGCAACCGGAAATGGGCGAAGTTATTAGATGGACTCTTACCGCAGAAGTCCCTGCTGGTCGCCGTGGGTGCGGCGCATCTGCCGGGTAAGGGCGGGGTGATCGACTTGTTGCGGAAAGAAGGTTATACAGTGGAGCCTGTTCAAAATCAGGTGTCGAACGGACAAGTTGCTACCGCCCGTTCGACACGATAGCCGCGGCTCCTTTCCGGGCGCAGACCGCTTGGATCAGCGCGGGCCGCCGGCCTTATATTCTTTCAAAAGCGTTAAAGAAGAAATCTCCTTCGATGGCGGCATTCTCGTCGCTGTCGCTGCCGTGGACGGCATTCTCGCCTACCGAAGCGGCGAAGAGTTTACGGATGGTACCTTCGTCCGCCTTGGCGGGGTCGGTAGCGCCGATGAGCGTACGGAAATCGGCAACGGCATTGTCTTTTTCGAGGATGGCCGCGATGATGGGGCCGCTGCTCATAAAATCGACCAGTTCCCCGTAGAAGGGTCTTGCCTTATGGACGGCATAGAACTCGCCGGCTTTTTCGCTGGATAAACGGGTCAGTTTCAATGCTACGATACGAAAGCCGTTTTTCAGGATCTTGTCGATGATGGCGCCGGAATGGCCTTTGGAGAAAGCATCCGGTTTGATCATGGTAAAAGTGCGATTGCTCATATTTTCCTTTCTTTTGGCTGGCAAATGTAGGGACAATGTTTGGCATTTGGCATTTAATTCTGCACCTTTGCCTGCCCCTGGACCGCCCTGGCGGCCTGGGAATAGACCTTAGGCCGCGAACCGCGGCCGGTCCGATGGAAGACTTTAGCGCTATGTTACCAATTGCTGAAATATATCCTTTACTAAAGCAGCCCCGCCGGGTCGTGATCATCATGCATCAAAAACCCGATGCGGATGCCATGGGTTCTACCCTGGGGCTTTCCCTTTTCCTCCGGAAGCTGGGTCACCAGACCACGGTAATCTCGCCGACTAACTGGGCGGAGTGGCTCAAATGGATGCCCGGCGCCGGCGCCGTCATGGACTACGAGTTCGCCCCGGGCAAGGCCCAAGCCGTACTGGACCAGGCGGAATGGGTGTTTTGTCTCGACTTCAACACGCTTACCCGGACACGGCATATGGCGAACGCCCTGCGGAAACTGCCAGTGCCCAAGATCCTTGTGGATCATCATCAACAACCGGAGACCCCCGTTTTTGCTTATGGCATCAGCAATACCGAGAAAAGCTCCACCAGCGAGATGGTCTATGACCTCATCGTGGAGTCGGGGCACAAAGCACTGATCGATATCGATATCGCCGCCTGTCTGTATGCCGGTGTGATGACCGATACGGGTTCGTTCCGTTTTTCCGGCGCCACTGCCGGCGTACACCGGATGGTGGCCGTGCTCAAGGATACGGGACTCAACCATACGCAGATCTTTGAGAACCTGTTCGACAACTTCCTGGAGAACCGGCTTCGTTTTATGGGATTCGTACTGCAGAACCGGATGGAGGTCTTCTACGAATACAATGCGGCGCTGATCGCCATCCCCTGGAAGGACCTGGTACGCTACGAGATCAAGACCGGTGACACCGAAGGGCTCGTCAACTACCCCTTGTCGATACAGGGCATAAAAATGGCGGCGCTCATCATAGACCGCGATGAAGAGGTCAAGTGTTCGTTCCGCAGCAAAGGGGACTTCGATGTCAACACGTTCGCCCGGAACTATTTCGATGGTGGCGGCCATTTCAACGCCGCCGGCGGCCGCAGCACCGATACGCTGGAAGTAACGGTACAACGATTCATCAATGCCTTAAGTGAAAATTCATCACAACTACAATAATTATAATAAGAATGAAAACCATCTCGTCGTATTTGATTGTGTGTGTAGCGCTGCTTGCCGCTTCCTGCACTAACTCTGAATTCAAGAAGACCAAGAGTGGCCTGCTCTACAAGATCTATTCCGATGGGAAAGGACCTGTGGCCAAGAAGGGAGAATTCCTGAAAGCCAATATTATCGAGAAGATCCGGGACTCCGTGCTCTACTCTTCCTATGGCAGCATGCCCGGCTATCTGCCGGTGGACACTCCGCGTCCGAGCTATAATCCTGCGGAGGTCTTCTCGCTGCTGCGTAAAGGCGACAGCTGCGTAGTCGTGATCAGCGCGGACACCCTGTCGCGCCGCGCCAATGGCCAGTTGCCTCCCTTTATCAAGAAAAAGGATAAGATCATCATCTCCTTCAAGGTCACCGATCTCTTTGCTTCGCAGGAGCTGGTGATGGCCGACCGTCAGGCCGAGATGGACAAACAAAAGAACCGCGAGATCACGGAAGTACAGGACTACCTCACCAAGCATGGCATCCAGGCGCAAAAAACCGACCTGGGAACATACTATGTTGTCAAGGAAGAGGGGACAGGCCCGCAGGTCGACTCCGGCAAACAGGTATCTATCCGCTATACCGGCCGGTCGCTGCCCGGCGACAAGGTCTTCGAATCGAATATGACGGGTCCCGGCAACGAGCCCTTTAAGGTGGTCATCGGCGCGCACCAGGTGATCCCCGGTTGGGACGATGCACTGCGCAAGTTCAAGAAGGGCGGCAAGGGAACGCTGTATATCCCTGCTTACCTGGCCTATAACGATCAGGCAATGCCCGGTCACAAGCCCTTTGAGAACCTCGCGTTCGAGATCGAGGTGATCGATGTCACCGATGCCCCGCCGCCCAGCGCAACGCCCGGTATGCCCGGATTGCCCAACGGCATCAATCCCAACACCCCCCAGGGACGGGCGATGCTGAGAGGTATGCAACGTGGTGGACAACCCGGAAGGCCGATCCAGGCACCTCCGCAGCAGCATTGATCTGACGATCAGGCTAAAATAATTTAAGGCGCGTTGACGAAGGTCAGCGCGCTTTTCCCGGCAAGGCAAAGCCGCAGCCGGACATTGTGAAAAAAAAGTGGGCCTACTTTCCCGTCAGGCCCACTTTTTTTTGTAGGTATCGACAAGCGTGATCACTTCGCGGGCTTCTTTGGGATCGTGGACCCGGAGGATCGCCGCGCCGCCCAGCAGACCCAGGGTATGCAGCACCGTGGTGCCGTTGAGGGCTTCTTCGGGTGTGATGCCAAGCCCTTTGTAGATGGTGGATTTTCGGGAGACGCCAAGGAGAAGGGGCTTTCCCGTGATACGGAAGACCTCGAGATGACGAAGCAGCTCCCAGTTGTGCGCATGCGTTTTGGCAAAACCAAGACCGGGATCGATGATCACGTCGGTAATACCGGCCTGCCGGCAGTCTTCGATCCGCCGGATAAAAAAATCGAGCACTTCCCGGACCACATTGTCATACTGCGCTTCGCGGTTCATCGTCGCGGGTGTACCCTTACTATGCATACAGATATAGGGCACCCGAAGCGCGGCCACTGTCGGGAGCATGTCGGGATCCAGCCGGCCGCCGCTGATGTCGTTGACGATCGAGGCTCCCGCGGCCACCGCTTCACGGACCACACGGGCATACCAGGTATCGACGGACAGCGGGGTCTCAGGCCATTGCCGGTGCAAGAGTTCGATACCGCCCACGACCCGGCGAAGCTCTTCCTCTTCACCGATGAGCTCGGCCCCCGGCCGGGTGCTTTGTCCGCCGATATCGAGCCAGTGAGCCCCCTGCGTGATCATCTGCTCCGCGCGCGCGAGAAAGGCATCGTCTTCCGGATAGCGGCTGCCGCTGTAAAAGGAATCCGGCGCCCGGTTGATGATCCCCATGACCAGCGGGTGATCGACGGTCATTAGGCTACCTTTAGCGTTTAAAGTGAACATATTTAGTTAACATTGCGTGGTAAAATTAACCAATGGCGGCTACGAACGAACAATACGACGGCGAAGTAAAGACATGCAGAGATATCTTTTTACAAAAAACGCGGGACTATGGCACTTCGTGGCGGGTTTTACGCATGATCTCGATCGCCGACCAGCTCTATATCAAGGCCAAACGCATCCGGACGCTGCAGGAGACCCGGGAAAGCAAGGTAGGGGAGGACAAGGCCGGTGAATTCCGGGCCATGGTCAACTATGGTGTCATCGGCTTGATCCAGGGCGCCATCGGACCGGAAGCCGCGGAAGAGCTCAGCGTAGCCGAAACGGCGAAATGGTACGATGAAACCATCGCCCTGGCGCGGGAGACCATGACCCGGAAGAATCACGATTATGGCGAAGCCTGGCGCGAGATGAGCCAGGAAAGCTTCGCCGATCTGATCCTGATGAAGCTGCTGCGTATCCGGCAGATCCTGGCCAATGACGGGAAGACGCTGATCAGCGAAGGCATCGACAGCAATTTTATCGACATCATCAATTATTCTCTTTTTGCCCTGATCCTGATCCGGGAGGGCAAGCATACATCCTAAACAGTGCTCATATGAAGCAAATCCTGGCCGTTACCAGAGGGCTTGTTGGCCTTCTGTTTATTTTTTCCGGTTTGGTCAAAGCGGACGATCCGCTGGGGCTCAGCTATAAGATGCAGGAGTTCTTCGATGTCTGGAATTTTCACCTGTTTGACCATCTGACCCTGGCCTTTTCCATGCTCATGATCGTCTTCGAGATCGTCGCAGGCGTAGCCGTGCTGGTAGGCTGGCGGATGCGGCTGTTCAGCTGGCTGCTGCTGCTCCTGATGATCTTCTTCCTCTTCCTTACCGGTTATGCGTATCTGAGCGGAAAGGTTCACGAATGCGGCTGTTTCGGTGATTGTATCCCGCTGACCGCGGGCGAGTCGTTTGTCAAAGATCTCATATTGCTCGTACTGGTCCTCTTCCTGTTTGCAATGCGCAACCGCATCAAACCGCTTTGGCCGCCGATGATCAGCGTGACGGTGCTCGTGGCGGCGACCTTGCTCTCCTTCGTCTTCCAGGGTTATGTATTGAAACATCTGCCCGTAGTCGATTGTCTGCCCTATAAAGTCCATAACGATATCCTCGTGAAGATGAAGGCGCCGCCGGGTTCCATTCCGGACAGCACGGTGATCACCATGGTCTATGAGAAGAACGGCGGGAAGGTGGAGTTCGACGCCAGTCATTTCCCGAAAGACTTCGATGATTCCTATAAGTTCGTGAGCCGGTATGACAAAGTCGTGCGCGAAGGCAATGCCGTTCCGGCCATCAAAGATTTTGTATTGATTACAGATAGCGGTATGGATTCGACGCAGGACGTACTTACGGCCAAAGGCTATAAGGTGTTTTATTTTGTCCGCGTACTGAACGAAAGCTTTGCCTCGCAGGAATTCAATATCTTACTGACCATGGCGAAGGCCAAAAAGATCCCCTTCTATATCATCACGGCCGATTATGAGAATGTCCTACCCAAGGTACAGCAGATGGGTATTGCCACCGACGTCATTGTCCTGAAATGCGATGCCACGGCCATCAAGACGGCGGCCCGGGCCGATCCCACGCTCTACTTGTTGAAGAATGCCGTTATCCTGGGAAAATGGAGCTATGCCGATCTCGGCAAAGCCATCCCTGCCATCACCGAATTGCCGAATCAATAGTCCGCATGGTACGCTATCTTCTCCGTCGATCTTTTTATGGGCTGCTGGTCCTGTTGGGCGTAGTGGTGACCGTGTTCTTTTTGTTCCAGGGATTCGGCGACCCTTCGCGACTGGTGATCGGGCAACGCGCCGACGCCGCGACGCAAGAGAACATCCGCAAGGAGATGTATCTCGATCAGCCGCGCTGGAAACAATTTGTATTTTATCTGAACGATATCTCGCCCGTAGGAATACACACCCGTGCCGAGATCAGGGAGAAGGGGATCAGAGGGATCTTTATCGGCGGTGGGAATACAGTAGTGGCGCTTAAGTGGCCGTATTTACGTCGCTCTTATCAATCGAAACGCGAGGTCTGGGATATCCTGATGGAAGCCTTGCCGGGTACACTCGTGCTGGCACTATCGGCGATGGCGCTGGCGACGGTATTAGGTATAGGGTTAGGTGTGCTGGCCGCGATCAGGAAGGGCACGTGGATGGATACCACGTCGATCTTTGTGAGTGTGCTGGGGATCAGCGCGCCTTCGTTCTTTATGGGAATCCTGATTGCTTATGTGTTGGGTTTCGTGCTGAGCGGAGTGACCGGGTTGCATATGACAGGCAGCCTTTTCGACACCGATCCCTTTGCGGGCAGACAGCTGCAGCTGCGCAATCTGATCTTGCCTGCGCTGACCCTGGGGATCCGGCCGATGGCCATCATTGCCCAGCTGACACGCGGCTCTTTGCTCGACACCCTGGATCAGGATTATATCCGGACGGCCTATGCCAAGGGGTTGTCCAAACGTGTCGTCGTCTGGAAACACGGGTTGCGGAATGCGTTGAATCCCGTGATCACCGCTATCACCGGTTGGTTTGCCGAATTACTCGCCGGGGCTTTTTTTGTGGAGACGATCTTTGGCTGGAAAGGGATCGGGAAGGTCACGGTAGACGCGTTGGAAAAGCTGGATTTTCCGGTGGTGATGGGTTCGGTGCTCGTCTCCTCCTTCTTCTTTATACTGGTAGGCGTGTTGAGTGATCTCCTGTACGGGCTAATCGACCCGCGGGTCAGAATTACTTGATCACCACTTCCTGGATCACGCGTTCGCCCAGCGCTTCGTTGACGCGTTTGATGATATTCTCCTTTTGGTAGAGGAGTTCCTGCCGGAGGGCCGCTACAGCGGTATTGACGTAGAGGGTCTGGCCATGGATCTGGATCTTGTCCGTATACCGGGCGACGGTTTTGCCCATAATCTGTTCCCAGATCTCTTCGATCTGCAATGCCTGGACGGCACCTTTTAGCTGTGATTGCTGCAAGAATTTCCGTAAGGCATCTCCTAGTGAATATTCACCCATAGGCGCAAGGTAGGAAAAGCTTTCAGAGTAACCAGCATGATAAGCGCCCCGGTTATGCACATGAGGACAAAAATTCCCACCGGTTGTCGTCTACGACGGGTCCTAGCCGTATGGTGCGGCGGGATGGGGCTCTCGCCAAGGATCTCGCGACGGCTGTGGTATTCGGGGAGGACGCCGGCGATAAGATCATAACCGGTCTCGCTGTACATCCATGGATTATCGGGAAAGAAAAGCGGCTTTTCTTCGTGCTGTTCTTCGAGCGTCTGGGATTTACGGAGCAGTTCGGCGGCATAGAGCCGCAATCCTTCTTTGTTGGCCTTGATAAGCCCAAACTCACCGGTATCATCTACTGTGTAGGAAAAAAATGCTTCGGTTGGGTCGTTTGTTTCTTCCAGGAAGCGGATGGAAGATTCCAGGTCGGATGGCATAGCAATCAATTTTCGGAGTTCAATTTTCTTGGAATAAATATAGCTTTTTTTTAGCAGATGTCTTACTACTGCCGTAAAAAAAATATGGGGAAATTGGGGCGGCTCATCACCGGTTTCCCAGGGTGGGAAGCGCGCCCGAGTCGAGCTGGATCAATTCGAACGCAACGCCGATCTTATCCATTTCGTGGCGGATGCGTTCGGGATGGGTGTCGGTGATGAAAACCTGACCATCGTCATGTAAACAAACTTTATCGAGGAGATTGTGCATTCGTTGTTCATCCAATTTTTCGAATACATCGTCGAGCAGCAGGAGCGGGGCGAAGCCTTTTGCTTCCTTGAGTGTTTCGTATTCCGCGAGCTTAAGTGCGAAAAGCAGGCTTTTGCGTTGGCCTTGCGAGGCCATGGTCTTGAAGGGCACGCCGGCAAAGTTGATCTCGATATCGTCCCGGTGGATGCCAACGCCGGTTCGCTGCAGGTAAACGTCCTTTTCGAGGTTCTCGCGGAGCAGGTGACGGAAGGGCGTTTTCAGGAGAGCGCTTTCGTAGCCGAGGCTTAGCGGTTCTTCGACGCCGGCGATGCGGGTATAGAAATTTGCGGCGAGGGGTAATAGCTCTGCCAGGAACATGCGGCGACGTTCGAAAATGCGCGTGCCGGGAGCGATCAGCTGTTGGTCGTAGACCTCGAGGAGGTGTTTATCCGTGAGCCGTCTTTCGGTGAGGGATTTGAGGAAACCGTTGCGTTGCTGCAGCACGCGGTTGTAATCGATGAGATCCTGGAGATAGCCGGGGTCCAGCTGCGACAGCAGGGAGTCGAGAAAACGGCGTCGTTCATCGCTGGCGCCGGTGACGATCTGGATATCGTCCGGGGCGATGATGACGCAGGGGAATCGCCCGATGTGTTTGGAGAACTTCTCATAGGCGACGCCGTCCGCCAGGAACTCTTTTTTGCCGTTGCCGCGGAGGATGCAGACGACCTGCGTTTGTTCGTCTTCGTTGTCGAAGCGGCCCTCGATACGGAAACCGGAGGCGCCTTTGAGTACATTGGACTGGTCGCTGCGGGTGAAATAGCTGCGGGTGAAACAAAGGTAATAGAGGGCATCCAGCAGATTGGTCTTGCCGACACCGTTGTTGCCGCAGATGCCCACGATGCGCTGCCCGAAGCGGAAGCGGGCCTCCGTGTAGTTCTTGAACTGAACGAGCGATATTTCGTTAATCCGTAGCAATGACTGCAAATTCGGGTGTAAAATATTATCTTTCGCTTAAACTACACTCTTATGAATAAACTTTTGGCGGTCCTGCTCTGTGCGGGCCTATCGGTACCGGCAGCGGTTCAGGCCCAAAGGGAGACGATCGACACGGCTATGGTCAACCGAATTCGGGACGAAGGGTTCAACAGGAGCCAGGTAGCGGTGATCGCCCGTCAGATCACGGACGTTGCCGGAGCACGGCTGACCAATTCGCCGGGCTGGCATCGCGCCGCGGACTGGACCCTACAAACCCTGAACGCCTGGGGCCTTTCCGGGGTGCAGAAGGAGGCCTGGGGGCAGTTTGGTTATGGTTGGGAGCCGGTGAAGACCACGCTGGCGATGCGTACACCGTATTACAGCCCGATGATCGCCTATGCCATGCCCTGGTCAGGTAGCACGGACGGACCCGTTTCGGCGCCGGCGTATATCGTGTGGCACATGGACTCGACCTGGCTGAGTGCGCATCTGGCCGAGATGAAAGGCAAGATCCTGCTGATCGAGCCACAGGATACGACGGACAAACCACATTTTCATGCCGATGCCGTACGCTTTTCCGACAGCGCGCTAGCCAGTATCGGCGACATGGATATGCTCAGCAAAGTGGAGCTGAAGATGCTCATTCCGTATTTCACCAAGATGCTGAAGCTGGCAAAGATGATGCAGGGCAGCGGGGCGCTGGCTTTGCTGACGACCGGCGAGGGTAGGGACGGGACGGTCTTCGTGCAAAGCCTGACCGGCTACCGTAAAAAAGACCAGCCGCTGATGCCTCATCTCGATGTCAGCAAGGAAGACTTTATGCGCGTCTTCCGGCTGGTGGAGGACGGGCATACGGTGACGCTCGAGGCCCAGAGCGAGACCAAACTATACGATCAGGACCAGGAGGGGCACAATGTCATCGGGGAGATACCGGGCACGGACCCGAGTCTGAAGTCGCAGGTGGTGATGCTGGGCGGGCATCTGGATTCCTGGACCGCGGCAACGGGGGCTACGGACAACGGGGCGGGCTGCATTGTGGCGCTGGAGGCCATCCGGATACTGAAGACCCTGGGTGTAAGACCCAAACGGACCATCCGCATTGCGTTATGGGATGGCGAAGAGGAGGGGTTACTGGGGTCTTTTGGGTATGTAAAGAAGCATTTTGGCGACCCCATCGATATGAAGCTGAAGCCCGAGGCGGACAAGGTCTCGGTGTACTTCAACCTGGACAACGGCTCGGGCAAGATCCGCGGCATCTTTGCCCAGGGGAACGGGAAGGCGGCGGCGATCTTCAAACAATGGCTGGCGCCGTTCGCCGATCTGGGGGCTTCGACGGTGACGCTGCACAATACCGGGTCGACCGACCACCTGAGCTTCGACGCGGTGGGCATCCCGGGGTTCCAGTTCATCCAGGACCCGCTGGATTACGAGACCCGGACGCACCATAGCAACCAGGACAACTACGACCATCTTGTGCTGGACGACATGCGGCAGGCGGCGGTGATCGAGGCGGCCTTTGTATATTTTGCCGCCATGCGGCCGGAGATGATACCGAGGAAGCCCCAGGAGGTGCCGGAGAAGTTCATTTTTGATGATCTGATACCGTAAAATGCCTATATTTGCGGCCGTCCCTGCGCCCACCCGCATAAAGCAAAAATAGCGGGCGGCTCCGGGACCATAATGATTTTATCGGCCGTTGGCCGATGCGGCTGCCTTTTATGGAGCCGTTTAAATCCAAAATTTCGAACCTTGGCTACCAAATTCTCAAAGGAGACCTACCTGTACTGGTATGAATTAATGCAGCTCATCCGTCAGTTTGAGTTGATGGCAGAAGAAAAATATAAGATGGAAGGGAAGATCCGTGGTTTTTTCCATGCCTATATAGGGCAGGAAGCGATCGCCGCCGGCTGTATGACCGCTACCAAACCCGATGATCCGTTTATCACCGCATACCGTGACCATGGCCTGGCCCTCTCCAAGGGTGTCAGCGCCAACGCCTGTATGGCCGAGCTGTATGGCAAGGCTACCGGCGCGGCCAAAGGGAAGGGAGGCAGCATGCATTTCTTTGGAGTCGACGTGAAATTCTTCGGGGGTCATGGGATCGTAGGTGCGCAGATCGGCACGGGCGCAGGCCTCGCGTTTGCCGAGAAATACAAGGGTACGGATAATGTCTGTCTGACCTTCTTCGGTGACGGCGCCGCGCGTCAGGGGATACTGCATGAGACCTTCAACCTGGCCATGCTGTGGAAGCTGCCGGTGGTCTTCATCTGCGAGAACAACAACTACGCCATGGGTACCAGCGTAGAGCGGACGTCGAATGTCCACGATATCTATAAATTAGCCGACGCGTATGAGATGCCTGCCGATTCCGTCGACGGGATGAGCGCCGAGGCCGTACACGATGCCGTGGCCCGTGCCGCTAAACGCGCCCGCCAGGGTGATGGTCCGACCCTGCTGGAGGTCAAGACCTACCGGTATAAAGGACACTCCATCTCCGATCCGCAGAAATACCGTACCAAAGAAGAGGTCGACGAATACAAACAACGCGATCCCATCACGCAGGTGCTCGATACCATTCTGAACAAGAAATATGCGACCCAGGAAGAGATCGACGCCATCAATAAGAGAGTGAGCGATACAGTGACAGAGTCGGTGAAGTTTGCCGAAGAGTCGCCCTGGCCGGATAATTCCGAAGTACTGAAAGATATCTATATCGACCAAGACTATCCGTTTATTGTAGATTAACAACATCCAAAAAAGAAAGAATGTCAGAGATCAAACACCCTGCCCATTTAGAAGAAGAGAGGAACCCTGTGGCGGACTTCCAGAATGCCTGGGAGAAATATGGTAAGCAGGCGTCTTACGTGCTTTTAGCCATCATCGTGATCATCGGCGGTTATCTCGCCTATCGTAATTTCGTCGCCGAGCCCAAGGAAAAGGCGGCTTCTGAAGCCATTTTCCATGCGGAAGAGTATTACCGTCTCGATTCGACGCGGCTGGCACTCAACGGCGATGCCATCAACCCTGGTTTCCTCAAGGTCATCTCCAAATACAGCGGCACCAAGGCTGCCAACGAGGCGTCCTTTCTTGCCGGCAGCTGCTATCTGAAGCTGGGCGATTTCAACAATGCCGTGAAATACCTGAAGGATTTCTCTACGCCGGATAAGCTGGTGCAGGAGCGGGCGTTCGGGCTTCTGGGCGACGCCTTGTCCGAGCAGAACAAAAAAGAAGAGGCAGCCGAACAGTATAAGAAGGCAGGAACCTATTTCGAAAAGGATGAGCTATTCTCGCCCGAGTACCTGTTCCGCAGCGGCTATCTCTACGAGAGCCTTGGGAAGACCCAGGATGCTATCGCCATGTATAAGCTTATCAAAGATAAATACCCTACTTCCCAACGGGGATCTGACATCGACAAATACCTGGCGCGTCTGGGTGTGTTGCAATAATTCACCGACTTATGGCTGAAATCAGTAACAGCAGTTTATTACAAACTACAGCAGGCATTCCTAACCTTAAGGATGCCTGTGTAGTTATAATCCGTACGGAATGGAATGCCGCCATCGTAGACGCCCTGGAAAAGGGCGCCGTTGCGGAAGTCACCAAAGCGGGCGCCTGTGCCCATGTGATCACCGTTCCGGGAGCATTCGAGATCCCCTTCGCCGTCCGCGCGTACTGGGATGCGCATAAATACAAGGATGACCGGCCGCAGGCCTTTATCGCACTTGGCTGCGTGCTTCGGGGGGATACGCCGCATTTTGAATACGTATGCCGGGCAGTCACAGATGGTGTGCTGCAGTTGAATCTTTCGATGCCTGTACCCACGATCTTCGGTGTCCTGACAGTCGACAACCAGCAACAAGCCGACGAGCGTATCGGTGGCCGGCATGGGCATAAGGGCGAAGAAGCCGGCATTACAGCATTGAAAATGATCGCTGTAAAAAAATCCTTTCAGTAGTGACAGTCCAGTTGTTTATACCTTGTTTTGTAGACCAGCTGTTCCCGCAGACCGCCTTCAATATGGTCAAGGTGCTGGAGAAGGTGGGCGTCGAGGTAAAGTACAACGAAGAACAAACCTGTTGCGGGCAGCCGGCCTTCAATGCCGGTTTCCGGGACGAATCGCGCGATGTCTGCTCGAAGTTTTTGAAAGATTTCCCGGGTTCCGAATATGTCGTCGCGCCCAGCGCCTCGTGCGTGGGTTTTGTCCGGAATTACTATGGCACCCTCTTCGATAACTCTTCTGTACACAACGAGGTACGTGATCTGGGCAAGCGGATATTCGAGTTTTCTTCTTTCCTGGTGAATGTGCTGGGCATATCCGATCTTGGCGCCACGTTGCACGGGAAGGCGACGTATCACGACAGCTGCGCGGGTTTGCGGGAATGCCGGATCAAAGAGGAGCCACGAAAATTATTGTCACAGGTCAACGGTCTCGAGCTGCTGGAGATGAATGATGTGGAGACCTGTTGTGGTTTCGGCGGCAGCTTCGCGGTGAAATTCGAGAGCATTTCTACGGCGATGGCCGATCAGAAGGTGAACAACGCGCTGCAGACCGGCGCGGATTATATTATTTCTACCGATCTTTCCTGTCTTATGCACCTGGACGGATATATCCGTCATAAAGGGTTGCCTCTCCGCACGATGCATATTGCGGATGTGCTGGCTAACTTTTAGTGCGGAGGCCCTCCGCCGGGCCGGTCGCGGAAGCCGGACGGGCGCCCAACGCATAGGGGCGCCAGCAGTCCGGCGGATCCCATACACGCAAAAAAATAAGACCACCCATATAACCTTAGTTATCGGATGGTCTTGACCCTTAAAACAACCTGTCGCAAGCGTTAAATAGGGTTAAAACCAGGCCTCACCTTAGATACGAGCTCCGATGATTTTTGGATTTAAAAATGAGGGATTTTTTAAAAAAATTGCTTTTCTTTGAAAATCAATTTCTTACAATCAAATAACGCGTTTATGGCTTACTGGTTAGTCAAATCCGAACCCTCTGTGTATAGCTGGGAGCAATTCGTAAAAGACAAGGAAACGTCCTGGGACGGGGTCCGCAATTATGCCGCGCGGCTGCACTTGCGGGGCATGAAAAAAGGGGATGCCGTCTTATATTATCACAGCAACGACGGGATGGAGATCGTGGGGATCGCCAAGGTCTCAAAGGAAGCCTATCAGGACCCGACCACCGATGACGAGCGTTGGGTCTCCGTGGGGCTCAAAGCCGAAAAGCGGTTGAAGCATCCCGTTAGTCTCGATACGATCAAAGAGGACAAGCGGCTAAAGGAGATGGCGTTGGTTCGGATCAGCCGGCTCTCTGTTCAGCCGGTGACGGATAAGGAGTGGGCCGCGGTGATGGAGCTCGCAAAGGAGAAATAGCAGAAGTCGGACGGCGCCACGAAGCCAGGGTGGCGCAAGTGGTCCGACGGGTGGCTGCGGCTGCCGGCTTTTAACATTTTGTTGGGAATCTTTTTTAGGGTCTCGGGAATCAATGGTCGTTCCCGGGACCTTTGCGTTTTTCAACAGGGTTTGTGTAATCTACAATTCCCCGCATCTTATAACCACACACCAAAATCATCATTATGCAATGGAAGGTATTGACAGTGCCGGCGGCCTTGCTGGCATTGCTTTGCACGGCCTGTAACGGGCGATACGATAAAAATTATCGGGAAGCGAAGATATCCGCTGCGCCGGAGATGGCGGCCGATAGCTCCCGCGCCGTGGGAATGGCGGATGTACAATCGAATGCGTTAACCGAAAAAGAAATGCAATACACGGCGCCGAAAATAGTCGCCGATGATGAACAAAAGGAAGTCGAGGCGCCGCCCGATCAATCGGGTAGTGGCCAGCAGCAGGTCAGCAGGCCTCCGGCGGTAGCCGCGCCTGATCCCGACTGGGACCGGCGGATCATCAAGACGGCCGATCTCACACTGAAGGTAAAAGATTTTCGGTTCTTCACGAATCGGTTACACGCTGCCGTGAAACAGTCGGGTGGTTATATCGCCCAGGAACAGCTGAGCCAGGGCAACGGCGAGATCGAAAATGTCGTGACGATCAAGGTTCCCGTGGACCGCTTCGAGCTCCTGATGGGCGAGATGCCCGGCGACAGCGACAAGCTGGAAGAGAAAAAGATCTCGTCCGAGGACGTGACCATGGAGCTCGTGGACACGAGATCGCATCTGCAGACGAAGAAAGCCGTCCGGGAGCAGTATCGTGAGCTGCTGAAACAGGCCCATAGCATGAAGGACATCATCGCGATACAAAGTGAGATCGACGGCATCCAGGAAGAAATGGATGAGGCGGCGGGGCGGGTGGCCTACCTGGATCACTCCTCGGCTTACAGCACCATCAACCTCAAGTTCTACCAGGTGCTGAACGAGGCCGTGCATGAGGAG
Source organism: Chitinophagaceae bacterium (assembly GCA_025934485.1). GTDB lineage: Bacteria > Bacteroidota > Bacteroidia > Chitinophagales > Chitinophagaceae > Puia. The sequence continues at coordinate 2,390 of JAICXX010000121.1, read as the reverse complement.
CAGGCTCCCGGTTTCCCGGAGCGCCTGAAGGACGCTATCCGTGACGGCTGGGCCGGTCTGAGCTCGTTTCTGCTCGGGTTGATCAGCGTATGGCCGCTTTGTTTGCTTATTCTCGGCGTCGTGGTGGTGGTGAGGAAAAGGCTGATGCGACCCAAGGAGCCGGCTGTTGCGGTGGTGCCAGCGAAGGAGGAAGCGTGAGTAGCGAAACTCTTCGGGTCAAAGCCGGCGGAGCCGGATCATCCGAAAGGACAGACTTTAGATCCGGAGAGTTTTTTTACATTGCACCTCATGAAAAAGACACTGGTTGTACTCACGGGCGCGGGCATCAGCGCCGAAAGCGGGTTGAAGACCTTTCGCGATTCGGACGGGCTTTGGGAGGGGTATGATGTCACGGAAGTGGCTACGCCGCGGGCGTGGCGGAAGGATCCGCAGCTGGTACTGGACTTCTACAATATGCGGCGGCGGGATGTGCTGAAGGCCGAACCCAATGCGGGCCACCTGGGACTGGCCGAGCTGGAAAAGGATTTCGACGTGCATATCATCACGCAGAACATCGATGATCTCCACGAACGCGCTGGTAGCAGCAAGGTCCTGCATCTGCATGGACAGATCTTCCAGATGCGCAGCGAGGCCGATGAAGAGCTGGTCTATGAGATCCGCGAAGACATGCTGCTGGGGCAGCTGGCGGACGACGGGGCGCAGCTGCGGCCGCATATCGTATGGTTCGAGGAACCGGTGCCGATGATCTCGGCGGCCGTGCCGCTGGTGCGGAGCGCGGACATCTTCGTCGTGGTGGGGACTTCGCTGGTGGTCTATCCCGCGGCGGGGTTGGTCGATGTGGCGCGTCCCGGCGTCCCGAAATTCATCGTGGATAAGAAGATACCTGCGGCTTCCGGTATCGGCAATCTTGTGCGCATCGAGCAGCCGGCGTCTACGGGGGTGAAGGAGCTGCAGAGGATGCTGGCGGACTTGCGCTGATTGGATAAAATGGTTATATTGATCCTCTAAACCTGAATACCTTGGAAACAACGAATGCGAACAATGACCCCGCCCTGCAGCTCGTACTGCTGGCTGCCTTCCTCATCCCCGCCATTCTTTTTTTGTTTACGCAACAGAAAACCCTCAAGCTGATCCGTCCGGAAAACCGGACCTTAGCGCCCGGGTTGGTCTGGCTGCAGCTGATCCCGATAGCCGGTCAGATCTGGCAATTTTTCGTTGTCCCGCGGATCGCGGGCTTGATCCAACGTGAGCTGGCGGCGGGTGATGATAGCTCGATCCTTGGCTTTGCCGACGTGGCAGCCGTCGAGGCCACTGGTGACAGGCCCACGCAGGGGGTCGGTATGGCGTATTGTATCCTGAGTGTGACCACGATCGTGCTCAATGGGTTCCTGCGCCTCCAGGGCGGCTTGTTGCTCATGGTCGGGGCATTTGCATCACTTGGTGCCCTTGTATGCTGGATCGTGTATTGGGTTCAGCTGGCCGGATGGAAACGGCGGCTAAAACAACGTGCCGGATTAGCGACAGCCTAGACATTTACGGACGAAATCACCATGAATATTTCTAAACTCCTTCATCTATGGCTTTCACGTATGGTCCAACTGGTGGGCTACAGATGCTGCTGCTGTTATTGTTCCTGATACCTGCCATTCTTTTCCTGCTTACGCAACAAAATACGCTGCGGCTGATAAAACCGAAAAACCGTTCGATGCTGCCCGGCCTGGTCTGGCTTCAGCTGATCCCGTTCCTCGGTCAAATATGGCAGTTCGTTGTGATCGTGAAGATAGCAGCGTCCATCAAAAAAGAACTGCTATCGCGGTATGACGATCCGTTGTTTGGTAGCGATGCGGCGAAGATCGAACTGGGAAGCAAGCGACCGACCCTGGTCCCGGGCCTGGTGTATAGCATCGTCATGTGGTTCTGCTATCTATTGGCAGCTTACCAAGCCGGCAGAGAGGTCCGCTATTCCGCGAGGGCAACATTGACAGGAACCGCAGCGGAAACTGATGATGGCGTTATTACCGTGGGTTTCCTGGCCCTGACGACGATAGCTTGCTGGATCGTTTATTGGATCGTCCTGGCGGTGTGGGCACGCCGATTGAAAAGCAGACGCCAGCTCGCCGCCTAGTTTTCGCCTTATCTTAACAAGACTTGTTCTATTTTGCGGGCGAAATGGCTGTATTGAAGCGAATTTTGCTCATGGCGGTGCTGGTGGTGGCCGCCGGCGGGTGTTTTGCCCAGGATCCGGATGAGGCGCCCGCCCAGGATGAAACGACCGCCCCGATGCTGCGACTCCAGCAGTATTGCCGGGAATCGACCCCCACGGGCTATAGCCCCCGGCTGAATCTCCTGACGCTAACGCCCAAGAGCAACCTGCACTATCTTTTCCCGCT
>JAICXX010000224.1 GCA_025934485.1 Chitinophagaceae bacterium | reverse complement strand
CGTGGAGACGGTAACGGGAGAGGTCTATACCGCACCCCTGTTATTATGCACGGCCTCACTGGGGGTGTTGAAGACGGAGGGAATACGGTTTTCGCCGGACCTGCCCGAGACGCATCGGCTGGCGATCAAAAAACTTGGTTTTGGATCTGTGATCAAGGTCTTATTGGAATTTGACCAACCTTTTTGGACTCACGGAAGGGAGGCCGGGCAGACGCTCTTTGTCCTCAGTGATGCCGCTTTGCCCACCTGGTGGACGCAATCCGCAGATGACTGTGCCTTGATCACCGGTTGGGTGGCGGGCGACAAAATGCGCGCCTTACAGGGAATGGATGCGGCTGCGCGGATCACATCGGCTTTGCAGTCCCTGGCTACGATCTTCAGGCTGGACGAAGCCGTGTTACGCAGCAGGCTTAAAGCTTCGTTGTTTTTGGATTGGGAGGCGGCGCCGGCCATTCGCGGAGGCTATAGTTTTGAAACGGTAGGGTCTGCCGAGGCGCGTGCCGTCTTGTCGCAGTCTGTTGAGGGGACGCTATTCTTTGGAGGTGAGGGTTTGTATGAAGGAGATGTGCCCGGAACGGTGGAGGCAGCGTTCTGCAACGGGCTGACGATAGCAGACAAAATAATTTCTTCTACGCATATTGCTCCCGCATCGCGCGGATCTCATCCATCGAGGACTTGAGCGCCTCCTGCTGACGGTCCAGCAACTCACGGATATACGAAGGCAGCTCAAGATTGAGCGCCTGGCGGTAGGCGCGCTGCGTGGCTTCTTCTCCATTCTCACAATTCAGGAGGGTAGAATGCCGGTCGTGTCCCGAAAACACCGCTTTTATATCGTTCCAGGCGCGATAGATCTTTCCGGAGGTGGTAGTACCTTGTTCGGTTTCGGCACCGAGTGCCTGGACTTCGGTCGCGAGTACGATTTTCATCCGGTGGCTTTCGGCGACCATCGATGCATACAGAATCTTGAGATCGGTGTCTTCGGGTTGGGTATCCCGGATGGCCTGCTCATAGCCCATGATGCGATCGTTGTTGATCTGGATGAGATCGTTGAGCACTTCGATGGTTTCCCTTGTGTTTTGCATACACCTGTTTCTTTCCTACATGGCAAAACCGTGCCATTTTCGAGAAATTCGGTGGAGGCGTAAATGGGAAAATAATTCCTCAGAGCTCGGTGAAATCCGCGGGGCCGGCGCTGCCCCCGACAGCGACGCCTGATTCAAAACGACGCAGGCGGTTGCGCAGGGCGCGGTTCTCATCGAGCAGCCGTTCGACACGCCCGAGCATATGCGAAAGCGCTTCGATCCCTTCGGGATTGATGGCGAGTTCATAGTGCCAGCGGACGAATTTTTCCAGCGCCGGCAATTCGTCGCCGGTCAGAAAGGCTACACCATTCTGTATCGTCATATCGATGAGCCCCGAATCATGGAGGTTGTGGATAAACGACAGCTCGACGTGATGATAGGTACAGAATTCGCGTGCGGGGATGAGCTCTTGGGATGACATGCTTTTATTTTTTTAGGGCCTGCAATTGTTTGAATAGTTCCTTTTCTTTTTCGGTGAGATTGGTCGGGAGTTTTACCTCCAGTGTCACGTAAAGATCGCCGGCCTGTCCTTCCTGCTTGTAGATCGGGAATCCCTTTCCCTTGAGCCGGACGACGTTGCCATTGGGCGTATCCGGCTTGATCTTTAGCTTGACCTTGCCCGAGAGCGTTTCGACGGTGAGGTCGCCGCCGAGAATGGCGGTGTAGAGATCGAGGTGTGCCTTCGAATGCAGATCATTGCCTTCCCGGGTCCAGCGGGCATCGTCGGCAATAGAGAAGGTGATATAAAGGTCTCCGTCCGGCCCGCCGTTGACACCCGGCGCGCCGTGACCTTTGAGCTTGATAACCTGGCCGTTCTCTACGCCTGCGGGGATGGTGATACGGATATTCTTGCCGTTAACGGTGAGCACCTGCTGGTGCGTAGAGGCTGCATCGGCGAGGCTGATCTCCAACTCCGCATGGTAGTCCTGGCCCCGGAATTTAGCCTGGCTGCTTTGCCCGCCCTGGCTCCGGCCCGCACGGCCGAAGAGGGATTCGAAGAAATCGGAGAAGCCGCTGTCATCGCTGGAGTGCCATTCGCCGCCTTCCGATCCGAAGCCAGCACCGCCGTCGAAACCTTGTGCGCCACCGAATCCACCGAAACCCTGACCCTGGCCGGCTCCGCGGCGTCCGCCTCGTGCACCGGCTTCTTGTTGTGCTTTTTCGAAGGCTTCGGCATGCTGCCAGTCCTTTCCGTACTGGTCATATTTCTTGCGTTTATCCGGATCGCTAAGCACCTCGTTGGCTTCGTTGATCTGCTGAAATCTCTTGTTGGCCTCCTTGTCATTCGGATTAAGGTCGGGGTGATGTTTACGGGCCAGTTTCCGATAAGCGGCCTTGATCTCATCGGCAGTGGCGTTCTTGTTTACACCCAATGTTTTATAGTAGTCTATGAAATCCATTTAGCTATTCCTTTTTACAAAGTTAAGGGCCTTCGGCCACGGGCGTTGCCCGTTTGGCATAATATTTTTATGCGTTCCATAAACGAAGTCTTATGAACCGGACCAGCCTATTTATCGTTGTCCTGGCGCTATTGGTGCTCGTGGGTATCGGGTTCGCCAAATGCGGTTCGGACCACCATAGCTCTTCTTTGGCCAACCCCAACACGGATACTTCCACCATGGGGCCGGCGCCGGATAACAACAGCGCCAACAATCCTTCCCTGGCCGACACGAATTATGAAAAAAACAGGACGCGGCCAATCACCGATACGATGAAAAAAGATACGCCAAACCGACGCTGAGGCGATGACGCTCGCGAGGCATGCGGCGGCGCTAGATATCTTTGCTGATCGTGAAATAGAAGCGGCTGCCGGCCCCGGGCTCGGATTCGGCCCAGATGTTGCCGCCGTGCAGCTCTGCGATCTTTTTGCAATGCGCTAGTCCGATGCCCGAACCTTCATATTGGCTACGGGTGTGCAGTCGCTGAAAGATGATGAAGATGCGGTCGAGATTTTGTTTTTCGATGCCGATGCCATTGTCGCTTACCGTGAATTGCCAATAGTTGTTTTGGGGTTGTGCAATGATGTTTATCACCGGCGTCCGCTGCGGGTGGCGGAATTTGATGGCGTTTGCGATCAGGTTCTGGAACAACAGCTTTAACTCGGTGGGATAAGCGTAGAGGACGGGCAGGTCGGCGAAACGGATGGCTGCCTGGCTCTCGCGGATGATCTTGCCGAGGTCCATGACGACCTCTTCCAGGAGGTCGTCGCAGTCGACGGGCATCGCAGCTTTCTCGCGGCCGATGCGGGAATAGTCGAGGAGGTCTTTGATGAGGGTCTTCATCCTGTCCGAGGCCTGAGAGAGATAGTTCAGGTAGATATCCCCGTTACCGTTGAGCTTTTCACGATACTCCTTTTGGAGCAACTCTACAAAACCCGAGATGGTGCGCAGCGGTTCCTGCAGATCGTGGGAGGCGACATACGCGAATTGCTCCAGCTCTTTATTCTTGCTCTCCATCTCGCTGGTGCGTTGCCGGACCTTTTTTTCGAGCGAGTTATTGACTTCCCGGTTCTCTTTTTCGAGCCGTTCCAGTTTTGCCGACATGGAGTTGAAATTGTCGGCCAGGATGCCGATCTCGTCGGCGGAATAAGCACGGGCCTTGCGGCTAAAGTTGCCGCTTCCCACGGCCTGGGCGGAGAGAAGGATTTCTTTGAGGCCCTTTTGAATACCGCGGCTAACGGTGATGGCGAGGATGAGTCCCGTACATTCGACGGTAAACGCGACGATGAAAAGCAGCCGGAGTACGACACCTTCCAGCCAGCGCGAGCCGTCGCCGAGGGAAAAAGAAAATTCGTCTTCGAGGGGAGTAAGCCGGTCGTTCAACGGATCGATCTCGTCGAGAAGGACGGTTACACGATCCTGCGAAAAAGGAATGGCCGTGATCTCTTTGTGCAGCTGTTCTCCGATGTCTCTTAAATTCGTGAGGACCTCGTCGGCTTTTGTCCAGGCCACGATGGCCCGATGGATATAGGCGTTGCCGTGAAAACGACGGAAAAGAGAGATCATGCCGTCTACATCCTTTGGGCTGTTGCGGCCTTCGATGAATCCCTCACGGGCGATGTTGAAATCGGGATCGGGTTTACTCAATTCGATCCGCGCTTTGTGGTCGCCCATGTTGACCTTCATGAAGCCTTCGAATTTGGTGTAGTCCGCCTCATCGTGTGTACGGGCATATTTCAGCAGCTGGTACATGCCGTCCTTTTCCGCCTTGGACCATAGACCTTCGCCGCCTACATAGGCGCGGACAGAAGATAGGGTATGGATAGAAAAAAACAAGACGAAGAGCTCTATGGCGATGAGCAGCGCCATGATCCCAACTGTGAAATAGAGCTTTTTGGCAATAGACGTGTCCCTGAACCACCGGAAAATGGAACTTTTCATAAACTAAACGGGATATTAAGCGACAGGTTGGGTGGTACAAAGTAAGCCAATTAGGGCAAAAAACAAAGCGCGGACCCAGGGCCCGCGCTTTTTGCTTTTCGTTGGAATCGTCGAGTTCTATCCTAACCGATGCGCCGTTGTTTGTAGACCGTTAGGAAATAGATGGTTCCTACGATACAGGCATAGCTTGCCAGTATGAGCACATGTGAAAGATCGAATTCGCTGGCGCGGAACAGGTGGTAACCGGTGAGACCGTTCGCTACGACGGCGATCAATAAAATAGCGGCTATTAAGTATTTCATAACCAAAGTTTTTTTTAATAAATATTCTGTGCTATAGTATAGACGGGCATAGGGCTTCCGGGTTTACTAATGAAATGCTAATACATTTTTCCCGCTTTAGCATACCTTTAACGGTATGAAGCAAAAGATACTCATCACGCGACCGCTTTTCCCCGACGTCGTCGATAGGCTCAGGGAATATTTCGATGTTACCATCAACGAAGGTCCGCGCTACAATTCGGTCGAATTGCATGAGGCGTTGCGCGGGATGAGCGGTGCGATCGTAGCGGGTGGCGAGAAGATCGATGCGCAGGTGGTACAGGGCCTGCAGGAACTGAAGGCGATCTGTGTCTCCGCTGCGGGCTATAACAATGTCGATGTAGCGGCTTTAACCACTGCCGGGATCATCGGTACCAACTCACCCGGCCCGGCCGACGAGACGGTTGCCGATTTCACCTTGGGATTGATGATAGCTACGGCCCGGCGGATCGTGGAGGCGGCGCATTGGGTCGAGCAGGGGCAATGGAAAGGGCAGGCGGGGAGCCGGTATTTCGGCGCCAACCTGTGTGATAAGACGCTCGGTATTATCGGCATGGGCGGGATCGGCCGGGCGGTCGCGCGGCGGGTTATAGGTTTCCGGATGACGGTGTTGTATCATAACCGGCGACGGTTGGAGCCTTCGGTTGAAGCGGAGTGCCGGGCCGTCTTTCGGACCAGGGAGGCGCTGTTGCGCGAGGCCGATTTTGTGCTGCTGGGTATGCCGATGACCCCGGAGAACTATCATTTGATCGGCGCGGCGGAACTGGCGTTGATGCGGCCTTCCGCGATGTTGTTCAATATCGCGCGGGGTGGGCTCATCGACGAGGAAGCGCTGGCGCTGGCCTTGCAGGAGAAGCGGCTGGCGGGTGCGGGGCTCGATGTCTTCGAGGGCGAGCCGGTAATCCATCCGGGTTTGATGGGGCTGCCGAATGTGGTGCTGACCCCGCATATTGCCGGGGGGACGGCCGAGGCACAGCATGGGCTGGCCGCTTTGGCGGCGGATAATCTTATCGCCGCGCTGGGGCTTGGACCGCAGGCGGGACGGCCGCCGAGTGTGTTCAACCCGGAGGTGATGAAACGGTGAGCCTGGCCGCCGACGAATGATTTGTCTAATTCAAAACAAAGTCTCATGCGACCAACCTTCTGGAAGGCGACCCGTGTTATGCTGCTAATTGCTTTGATCGTTTTTATCGGGATTCAATTTGTGCGGCCGGCGATCGATAATCCGCCTGTGACGGGCGATCTGGTGGTGCCGCCGGACGTGAAATCGGTCCTGCAAAGGGCGTGCTATAACTGTCATTCCAACCAAACCCATCTCGCCTGGTTCGACGAGCCGGTGCCGGTGTATTGGTTCGTCGCGGGAGACGTACACGAGGCGCGGGCGGTGTTGAATTTCTCCAATTGGGATAGTCTCACCAAGGGGCAGCAGACAGCCAGCCTGTTTGAATCGATCATGCAGATCGAGCAGGGGGCTATGCCTTTGAGTCAATATACCTTTCTGCATCATGGTGGTGTCATTACAGCCGACGAGCTGGCCGTGCTGAAAAAGTATGCGCTGACGCTGGCGTACAAGGCAAAATTCGATTCGGCGCGTGACCGGGCCGCGGCGCAGCAATATGCGACGTGGCTCAGTGCGGGCGGGGCCGGTCCTGTACGGGAGCTTGCAGTCCTAGGCACGGTCACGCCGGAGTATAACGGTGTCGGCTATGAGCAGGTCGCTCACTGGATCAACTGGCAGCCAGTGAGTACCACAGAGCGTTATGACAATGGTACCTTGCGGGTGATCCTGGGCAACTATGTTCTTATAAGGGCCATCCGTGAAGGGCACACGAATCCCTATCCCGACGGCGCCATTTTCGCTAAAGCGGCCTATGCCCAGGATCCCGATTCATCCGGCCACATCCACGCGGGGGCCTTCATACAGGTGGAGTTTATGATCCGGGATAGCAAGAAGTACGCGAAGACCTTTGGCTGGGGCTGGGGGCGCTGGATAAAAGGGCTGGCGATGAAACCTTTTGGGCAGGACGCTGGTCTGGTCACAAGCTGTATGAACTGTCACCGGCCGGTGGCTTCTACCGATCATACCTTTAGTTTTCCGATCAGCGATACGGCGCGGTTCCATGATCCACTGGATAATGTGCCCGATGGACCGGGTAGCTGGCCGTTGCGCAACAGGTTTATTACCTCGTCTGTGGATACCACGACGCACACGATCTCTACGCTCTATGGGAACGACATAGCCGTGAACTGTGCCCGGACCGGGATCCCGTATAAGCCCGGATCGACATTGACGCTGGTGACCTGGACGCAACGGGACGACCCGCATTGGTTTGGCGGCCGGATCCCTGAGCGCATCGCGTCGGAAGAAATGGTGGTGTATACCGCCGGAGGCGAAGTCAACTATCGCTATTATGCGGGTCCGGGGATGACAAGAAAGGTCGAACCTGCCGGCTCTTCTACGGACCGGGTGCAGTATATTACAGCCCAAAAGGCGTCGGTAGTGCCTATTGGGGCTATTGCCGATCACTAGCACTATGATCTTCGATTTTCGATTGCAGGTATTTCATACGGTTGCCAGGCGGCTCAACTTCACCAAAGCCGCCAGGGAATTGTTCATCACCCAACCCGCGGTGACCCGGCATATCCATGAGCTGGAGCAGCATTTTAAAGTCAAGCTTTTTGAACGCAATGGCACGCGTATCAAGCTGGCGCCGGCGGGAAAACGCCTGCTCCAGCATACCGAAACGTTGTTCGCGCTGTACCGGAACATGGAATTCGACATGAGCTCGCTGACGCAGACGCAAAGCGGCCGGCTGATCCTGGGTGGCAGCATGACAACGGCGCCGTACATCATCCCGCCGATCCTCGCCGATTTTCACGAACGCTATCCCGAGGTGCAGGTGAGCCTTATCACGGGCAATACCCAGCAGATCGAGGAGGCGCTGGAACGCGAGGAGATCGATCTGGGTATCGTGGAGGGGTATTCGCGAAACCCTTCCGTCAAGTACACGGAGTTTATGAAGGACGAGATCGTGCTGGTGAGCAACAGCGCGCATCCGCTTGCGCGTAGGAGCTCGATCCGGCCCGAGGAACTGTTGCGTATCCCGCTCTTGTTGCGGGAGCCCGGTTCGGGTACGCTCGAGGTGCTTGCGCATGCGTTGAAAGGCGTGGGCATCAAACTTTCGCAGTTGAAGAAGGAAATGCAGCTCAACAGTACCGAGATCATCAAATCTTATTTGTTGCATGCGCCCTGTATGGCCTTTCTTTCTGTTGCCGCGGTGGTGAAAGAGTTGCAAAACAACGAGTGTACCATCATCGATGTGAAGGGGCTTTCGATCGAGCGGAGCTTTTATTTTGCGCGGCTGCAGGGTGAGGCGCAGGCGTTGCCCGAGCTGTTCATGCGGTTTGCGATGCATCACCGCGAGCGGCCGGCAAGCTAAGTGTGTGCGGCGGCGCCGATTCTCTAATAACTTGAAGTTATCGAGCATTACGAATAGCAATTTCCTTTTTGGCCTTTTGTAGGGGAACTTTGTGTCCAGAAAAATGAATCTATGGACACGATCAAAGTTCTCGACAAGCACAACACGACCCGGCAGGTACTATTCGGAGTGACGGTTATCCTTTGTGTGACGCCGCTGGTGACGCCGCCGCTGGCTCTTTTGCTGGGTCTGGGCATCGCTCTTTTGGTGGGACATCCCTTTTTGCATTTGAATCATAAGGCTACGCATATTCTGTTACAGGTCTCGGTGGTAGGACTGGGATTCGGGATGAATGCCGCTTCCGCCCTAAAGGCCGGAAAGGATGGCTTTCTTTTTACGGTGGTCAGCGTCGTCGGAACGTTGGCGGCAGGGCTGTTGCTGGGCCGGTGGATGAAGGTCGACAAAAAGACTTCGCTCCTGATCTCGGGCGGGACGGCCATCTGCGGGGGGAGTGCCATTGCCGCTTTGTCGCCGGTGATCAAGGCGGAGGAGCGGCATGTATCCGTAGCGCTTGGGGTAGTCTTTATCCTCAATTCCGTGGCGTTGTTCCTGTTCCCCGTAGTGGGGCATTTGCTGGGCATGAGCCAACTGCAGTTTGGATTGTGGAGCGCCATTGCTATCCATGATACGAGCTCGGTGGTGGGGGCGGCGGGGCACTATGGCCCCGAGGCGCTGCAGATTGCGACGACGGTGAAACTGGTGCGCGCGTTGTGGATCATTCCGGTGTCATTGCTTGCGGCATTCGCTTTTCGCCCTCGTGCGCGGAAGATCGCCGCTTCGGATGCGGGGACTCCCGCCGGACACATTGCGGAAGGCACAAATGGCCGGGCCAGGGTGAAGATCCCATATTTTATCGG
>JAICXX010000193.1 GCA_025934485.1 Chitinophagaceae bacterium | reverse complement strand
GTCAACGGCATCCATGACTCCCCTGGTATCCGTGGGATGAGCGAACACGGGTTTGCCGAGGCTGTGCGCCGTCGCGGTAATCTTTTGCAAGACCGCCGGGGGCATGTATACTACGGCATGTCCGATGGGAGATCATGCCGTTCCGGACGAGGACGACGCCATCGTCGATGGCCACGGCGTCGGGGCTGGTATAGACCCTCGCGCCGACGAAGGCGAACGCGGATGGAACGGGTCGATGTTGGCCATAGCCGACCACGGTCAGAAGGAGAATAGCCAGGGATAACGGGATTGTTCGTAAGTTGCTCATGGCTCTAATTTACGAACAATTACCTTGTGTCGGAACCGCTGGCCATGCTGATCATATCGGAGAGCTCTTCCACGGCGGCTTCGTCTTCGCCGCTGAAACCGGTGAAGCGGAACCGGATGTTGCCGGCCTTGTCGATCACGAATTTCGTCGGGATGCCGGAGACCTTGTACGCGGTCACGACCTTGTTCTCGCCGGTGACGGCGTCCTTGGTGTCCATCAACACTTCGAACGGATAATGATGACTTTCAATATAATCTCTGGCGTTTTTTGTTGCGAGGGCGGTAGTGCTGTCGCGCTCCCAGGTATGGATAAAGAAGAATTTAACGGTGGTGTCGCTTTTGTACTTTTCGACCGTCCGGGCCATCAGCGGGAAGGAGGCCTTGCAGGGCCCACACCAGGTTGCCCAAAAGTCGAGGATGATGGTCTTCCCGCGGTAATCGGCCAGCGAGACGGTGTTGCCGTCGACGTCGGTGAGCGTGAAGTCGGTTGCCGGCAGTTTGAGTTCCTCTTTAAGCAGCTGCTGATGAATATTTTTGGCCACGATGGTATGGATCGAGGCGGCATATTTATCGTAGCCGGCTAAACTGCCATTTACCTTTTCATATGCCACCTTGAAGCTGTCGATGAGTTCAGGGAAGCCATGACCCGCCTCTACATCCTTCGCCAGTCGCTCATACGCGTCCTTGTATTTCTTCTGACGCATCAACAGCTTCGAATAAACGAAATCGAGATTTGGGTTGGGCTCCTTTTGAAGACCGATCGCCTTGTTTACCCAAATGGCGGCTTCCGCCCATTTCTTTTCTTTCATGAGGAGATCGGCGTAATGCGTCAGGCCGCCAAGATATCCGCTTGCGGCAAACTTTTCGGCATTGTCCGCATTTTTCATGGCGTAATATTTGGCCGCGTTGTCCACGGCGAGCTTCTCATATTTGGCGGCCAAGGGCAGGTTTCCCTGTTTTTCGAAGGTGTTTGAAAGGCCACCATAGCCATTACCCTTCCAGAAGTCTTCTTCGCACTGGTTGATCCAATATTCGGCTTTCGCGACATTACCGGTGTCTGCAAAGGCCTGCGCGATGCCCACGCGTGCATAGTCATAGACAATATGATCATGATCTACATCGGGGAAATGAGAAGGCGGGAATTTCTTCACCCAGGCGTAATAGGCTTTTTCCTTGGCGCCTGCACCGACGGTCTTGTAAACCTTCTCTTCCTCCGCGTCCCTCACCGTCGCACCGAGGGGGAATTTTGTTTTGATCTCCGCATCGAGGGAATCCGACTTCGCCTTTTGTTTTATCATGTAGTACCCATTCCGTGCGGCAATCATGTGCGCCTCCAATGCACTGTTCTGCAAGGTATCCAACATCGCCAACAGAGAGTCTTTTGCTGTTTCGTCCTTTGACATTGCGAGCCGGCGTACGACGTCGAAGGTAGTTTCCCGGGCGGCGGTTTTTTGGCCGTTGGCGGCAAAGCCCAGGCTTAAAGCCACGGCAAGGATGCCGGGCAATTTACAAATCGATTTCATAATTTCTTTGATTTTAAGATTATTGATATCCCGCGTTTTGAGAAAGATTGACGTCCGCCTGGAGCTCCATTTTAGGAATCGGCAGCAGGCTGGCATCGGGTGTCCATGTAGGTTTTTCGGTGCCGAGGACAGCGTTGATCGCTCCGGTGCGTTTTAGGTCAAACCAGCGATGCCCCCACTCCGTAAAGAGCTCTACCTGACGTTCATGGGCAATGGCTTCCAGCAGGCTTGCCTGGCCCGATGCGGTAGTTGCGCCCAGCCCCGCACGGGTCCGGATCGCGTCGAGATCGGCAGCGGCGCCGGACAGGTTATTTTGCTCGGCCCGGGCCTCCGCGCGGATGAGGTATTGCTCCGCCAGCCTGAGAACTACATTATACTGCGCCGCGGGGCTTGCTCCAGGCGTCACATACTTAGAAGGATAGTAATAGGTCGTACCATTGAAGGGATAGGCCGTCATCCAGGTCGTGGCGCGCTGATCGCCGGGCTCGAAGCTGTTGACAAGGGTACTGGTCAGATAATATTTAGGGCCGCTTTGGCTGCTGGCCGGGGTATAAAAGCCGAAATCATATGCGTTCTGTTTGCCTTGTGCGATTGGATACAGTTCCCAGATCACTTCGGGGCTTGTGATCTTGAATACACCGGTAAGACTCGTGGCCAATTGATAGGGACCGGCCAATACGGAATCCACTTCCGCCTCGGCCTGGGCCCATTTACCTTGATACAAATATACCCTTGCGAGCAAGGCCTGCGCCACGTAGAGATTGGCGCGGACCATATTGGCCGATGGATAGTTGGGTTTCAGCAGAGACTCCGCTTTCTGCAGATCGACAATGACCTGTTGATAGATGGCTGCGGTATCTGTCCGTCCCAGGGTAGCATTGGTCTGATAGCTCGAGCTAGTAGTCAATGGTACGGAGCCATACATATTGGTAAGCTCAAAATAACAAAATGCCCGAATGAAATAACATTCGCCCGACAGCTGCGTCCTGATGGAATCCGACATGCCGGTGGAGGCATTCATCCCTTCGATAGCCGCGTTGCATTGATAGATGTAGTTGTAAGTATCCGCCCAGTCGTAGTAATCCGGACAGTAGTCTGTGTACGTAAACTGATCGTTCTGCCAGTCGAGGTAGGTCTGGGAGTAGCCATTCAATTCGTCCGAGGCGAGACCGAGAAAAACACCGAGGGCGCCGTTGAAGGGACTTGAACCCAGTCCGCCATATTGCATCGACGTGTAGAGGCCCGCGACCACCGATGTTGCCGATGCATCCGTACTAAAAGCCTTGGAGGCCTGAATGGCGCTTTGTTCGGGATTGGGGGTCAGGAATTTTTTGCAGGAAGAAGCGGAGAGCATCGCCAACACCACCATAAAGAGCGTGATAGCTTTTGTGTTTTGAATATATAGTCTGTGCATGACAATTAAAGTTTAGAATGAAACCTGGATTCCACCGGTGAATGTCCGGATGAGCGGTGTGAATATTCCGCCCGTCTCGGGATCGAGCCCCCGGTAACCGGTGATGGTTAGTAAATTATATCCCTGGGCATAGATGGATACCCGTCTCGCGCCAAGCTTGGACAAGGCGCTTTTGGGGAGGTCATATGACAGGTACACCGACTTCAGGCGGATGAAAGAAGCATCGCCGAAATTGGCCGATGATCTTGCGTAGTAGTACCAGTTATAGTTAGCGGTGGTCGCCTTCGGGATGTTCGTGTTTTGGTTGGCGGGCGTCCAGGCGTTCAGCGCCAGCACATCGAAATTCTGTTCCGAGCCGATGGGCGAGAACGTGCTGGCGAGATAGTTATAGCCATCCTTACGGTCTACCTGGATAAAGAACCGAAGGTTCCAGGTCTTGTAGGTGAAGGAGTTCGTAATTCCGCCGAAGACCTTTGGATCTGTATTTCCCAGCACTGTTTCTTCGTTAGCGCTGGTATGATCCTGGAGATACACGGGGTTGCCGGTGCTGTCCAATCGCAGGAACTTGTAACCAATGACACTATGCACGGACTGGCCGATCCTGTAACCGTAGGCATAGGAGCTTGCCGCCAGATTGGGGAATTTCACCAGCTTGTTCTTCGGGATGGTCGCGTTGACGGCAGTCTTCCAGGTAAAGTTTTTGGTCCTGATGTTCACGCTGGTGATGTCAAGCTCCAAACCATTATTGGCGATTACGGCGGGGAGATTATATTCGACAGTAGTAAACCCGGTGATGGCGGGAAGTCCATAGCCGACCAGCTGGTTGCCGGTGCGATTCTGATAATAGTCTGCCGTGAGACTAACGCGGTTTTGTGCGAACCCGAGATCCAGACCGAAGTTCAATTTCTTGTCCGACTCCCAGCTGTACTGGTTATTTTCCAGATTCTGGGGTGTTAGGCCCGTGATGCCCTGGAACGGCGCGGCATACGGTGCGGAATAGTTTGCCGTGTAGCCGTAATCACCGATCTGATCGTTGCCGACCGTACCGTAGCTAACCCGTAGTTTCCCGAAGCTGAGCCATTTTTGGGAGGCCTCCAGCCAATTTTCTTTTGTGAATACCCAGGCGGCGGCTACTGAGCTGAAATTACCCCATCTTCTATCCGACCCGAAACGGGAGGAACCGTCCCGGCGGCCGTTGAAGCTCAGGATGTATTTGTCCGCCCAGTTGTAATTCAACCGGCCGAAGAACGAACTGTAGCGGTAGTCTGCGTAATTGTAGGACAGGTAGGTATTGCCTGCGGCAGCGGGGGAATTCAACAGGAGGTCCGAGCTATAATTGAATCCATAAATATAATCCCCGTCCGTAACCCGGCGTTGCAGGGTCGAACCGCCCAGGGCGGAGAGCCTACCCTGGCCGAGCTTTATGTTGTAATTGATCTGTGGCTCCGCCACCCAACTGCTTAGGTTTGTCCGGCCGAAAACAGCAGACGGAGTATAATAGGGGCTTGGCGCCGCCGATGTGGTTGGCATAGTATTGACCTGGTTCATCGTCGACTGGTTGTAGCCCATGCTGACTTTGAGGTCCAGGTTAGGCAATACCTGGTAATGGACGACGACATTCGAGATCAGATTGCCGGTCGTGTTGTTAAATGGTTGGTACATGACCGATAACGGATTGGTCAAGCTGCCAAAACCGGCCCAGTTAAGCGCCCCGGCAGACGTATATGGCTGCATGTTGGGGGTGGTAACAATACTCGTAGCCGGGTCGCCGCCGATGAGATCGTTTTTGTCATAGGAGAAATTATTTGTCGCCTGGACGCCGAATTTTCGGTTTGGGGAAGTATAGTCGTAGGTCATCACGCCTGCTATCCGCTGGTCGGCGACGCTGCCTGGATAGATAGTCGACTCACGGCGGTAGGTCAATCCCAGCGTGAACTTGCTTAGGTCGCTGCCTGATTCCAGCCGCACATTCGCACTCGTCGTATGGGCAGTATTACCGAGGAGAACCTTTTGCCAATCCGTTTTTTGGGTTTGAGAGAAGACGGTGAGGTCGGGCGGGCTTTGAGGGGGGGCGGTGTAATCGAGGCCGTCGTTAGTGAATGCCTGTTTTCTCAGCGCCAGGTATTGCTGGGTATTGAGCATATTCATGCGATGGCCGAGCGTGCCCCAGCCCTGGTAGACGTCGGCGGTGGCGACCAGTTTTCCATCCGTGTATTTCCCCCTTCGCGTGGTGATGAGTATTACCCCATTCGCGCCCCGGCTGCCATAGATCGCCGTTGCGTCGGCGTCCTTGAGTATGGTAATGCTTTCGATCTCCGAGGGGTCGATGCTGTTGAGCGGGCTCTGGTCACCCACCGGCGGATCGCCGAGGAAGTCGAATTGATTGAGCGGGGTGGAATTGTAGGGTACCCCATCGACGATATAAAGCGGATCGGTGCCCGCCGCAATGGAGTTTATTCCCCGCAATTGCACCGACATATTTGCACCCGGCCGGCCACTGGTCGTGATCACGTTGAGTCCCGGCACCTGTCCTTCCAGTGCGGATAAGGGGTTGCTTATAGGCTGATCGTGGATCGTTTCGGCGGTTACGGTTGTGACAGAGCCTGTGCTTCGTTCGCGGCTGGTGGTGCCGTAGCCGATGATGACCATATCCGTTAATGCGGAAGGTTTTTCGACAAGACTGATCATCACTTCCTGATTGGTTTTTACCGGATATTCTATGGGTTGATAACCGACAAAGCTCACCAGCAGAGTAACCTTCTCGTCAATATCGCGCAGTTGGAAACGTCCACTGGCGTCGGTTGTCGTGCCCTTGCTGGTCCCCTTGACTTTGACCGAGGCGCCGATGAGCGGGCGGCCGCTGCCGGCGTCTATGACGATACCTTGTACCCAGTTTTCCGGAGGTGGGGCGGTAGCGGGTGCGGTGGTCCTTGCCTTTTCGATGAGGATGGTTTTGTCATGAAGCCGGTAGGTGACTGGTAAACCGCGCAGGCAAAGGTCGAGCACTTTTTCCACGGGGGCGTCTCGGAAGTCTACATCGATCTTGTAATTTTTGTCAAAGAGGCTTTCATTCCACAGGACGGAATAGCCCGTTTGCGATTCGATCTCGCGGAATACGCCTTCCAACGTCAACCGTTTTGAGGTGATGGTAACCGTTTGCGCGATGGTGTTTGCGCATACGTGAATGGAGAGAGCCAAAGTCAGGAACACGGTAAGTCTCATGATGAGCAGCAGTTTTGGGATGGCAAAGGAGTCCCTGGTGGCAAGGACTTTGCCATGTAAAAGCAGTTTCATACTTTTGGTTACTTGGGTTTTGAAAGTTTTACAGACATCTTGAATCGGTGTATAGTATCAACCGGAGGAACCTAATACTTGCCGGACGTTGTCGCAACCAGCGCCCGGTTTTTTCTTGGCTCCCCTTTTTTGAATGACTCCGTGTATAGTTTTTAAGGTAAAATGGTTATGGTCTTGCCTTCCGCTGTATAATGAACCCCATTGTCTTTTAAATATTGCAAAACAACGGTCAGATCGACATTGCGGTGTAATAGTCCGCCGATGTGAACGCCGGCGGGCATCCCCTTGAATACTACGTCTACGTCATACCAGCGCGAGATCTGCCGCATCAGGGAGGCGAAGTCCGTGTTGTCCAGGTCGAGTAGTCCCCTGGTCCAGGCGATCACACGGCTACCGTCCTGCGGGCGCGTCGTCATGGTCCCGGCAGTATGATCTATCTGCGCCTGATGGCCGGGAGTCAGCAAGAGCTGTTGCGTCCTGTTGCTTAAGCGGACCGAGCCTTGCAGGAGGGTGACGGATGTCTTTTGCTCGTCGGGGTAGTTGGTCACATCGAAGCTCGTACCCAACACGGTGACGCTGATGCCATTGGACTGAACGACAAAGGGCCGGTCTTTGTCCTGGGCTACTTCGAGATAAGCTTCCCCGGTGATGACGACATTACGCTGCTTTTTTTCAAACTTCACCGGGTACATGATCGAGCTGCCTGCGTTGAGCCAAACCTTGGTGCCATCGGAGAGCACGACCGCGTATTCCCGCCCGCGCGGAGTGGCTAATGTATTATAGACGGCGGCTTCGGTGGCTGTTGCCTGAGCGGCTGTTGCTTCGGCGGTCTCGCTTCCGGCGGCGTAAACCAGCTCGTTGTTCTTCCGGCTGAGGCTGGCGTTGCCTTGCGTTTTGGGCAACGCGGTACCGGTGGAGTCGAGGTTTATCATCGAGCCATCGCCCAGGGTGAGGATCGCTCCTGTGGTACCGGGTTGGGCATGGAAGGCCTCCGCCACAGCGGGGATTTTGGTCGTCTGCCGGGTCTCCCGTGCAAAGTACCAATAGCCCACCGCGAGAAGCAGGATGAGGCTGGCCGCGGCCATCATCCAGGGGCTGAACAAGCGGCGGGTTCGGGGGGTTTCGGGGGGCGCCACTTCCTCCCCGGTTCGGGGCTGGTCTGCAGCGGTTCGGGGCTGATCCGCTCGTATTTGAGCAAGCAATTGGGAAAGGACCCATTGTTTTTCGCTTTCGGCGCCGGAATCGGCCATCGCCGGGTCCGTCAAAGCCGCTTGCAGGGTATGGTCCATCAAATGGTCCGCATGTCCGCTCCGAATCCAGTCGAAGATCAAATCGACCTCCCCGGGAGTGCATTTATCCTCCAGGTATCTCGTAAACATCTCCTGAAATTGTTCCGGTGATATAGCTTGCATAAAATAGGGCTTATCCTATGTAGACGGGCGAGAAAGGAAAAGGAAGACGTGGGATTCAAAAAATTTTTCCTGTGCCGGAAAATCTTTCGCGGAGGTAGGCCAGTGCTCTTACGATGTAGGTTTTGGACGACACCCTGGAGATGCCGAGCTTTTGGGCGACAGCTTCGTGGGTCAGGCCCTCGATCCAATGAAGGCGGAAGACTTCCCTTTGTTTCGGTGGCAGGCTTTGGATGGCCGCTTCGAGCATCTCGTGCCGGCTTTTTATCTCTGCGAGGTCTTGTGGAGACGGCGGCTCGTAGCCATGATATTCCTGTAAAAACCGGCGGTTGGATTCGATGAAGACCTCCCGGCGGAGGAAGTCATAGACGAGGTTGCGGGAAACGGTGAAAAGATATTTTTCGACGTTTTCGATGGTTGCGGCCTTTTCGCGGTTCGTCCACAGCTTTAGAAATATATCCTGGCTAAGGTCGCGGGATTGTTCGGGAGACTTTGTCAACCTCAGCGCTACACCATAGACGTGGTTCCAATATTTATCATAGATCGCCTGAAAAGCGTCGACATCGCCGGCGGCGAGTCGCTTCAAAAGGGCCGGTTCACTATGGTGGCTGGATTCATTCATGCCGAAAAAAAACAAGCAATAAAGATATAAGATTTTTAAGCGATGGAAAAAAAAGCAATGAAAGTTTCGGTGGCCGAATATTTTCCGGTTTTTCCCCGGATGCTTGCCCGCGATTGCCGATCACGCGAATTTTATCGAAAATAATACTGCATGAGTAAGTTTGCGCTGATTGTCTTCTTCGCGTGCGCTGTCGGGGTTGTGTCGGGCCAGGCCGATACGGCTATACGGCTCGTGGTTTCTTCGCAAAGGCTTAGCGATAGTGCTGCCGAATTATCGGTATTGGCGAAAATCCCTAAAGGTGTGAGGTTGTATAGTCTTCGGAGTGGTTTTGACACGACGCTGTGCAGTGCAGTGAATTTCGAGTTTCCGGTTACGGTTCGGGCCGATGGCGGCATCGCTGAAGCTGGCAATATGGTAGCTTCGACCGATAGCAGCGTCGGCGGTCCCGTCAGGTTTGTCACCGACAGCCTTCGGTGGCGCCAGCGTTTTGTCATCCGGGACAGCGGGCAGGTTACGATCAAAACCAGGGTCACTTACTTTTACTTGCAGAAGGGAGCTTATCTGTCGGGGGATACGACGTTCAAGACTTTTATCGTGCCTGTTGCGGCTGGGCCTTCGGTTGGAGCCGCAGCGGGCGGCTCGGCGCTTGCCGGACGCTCCCTGTGGTGGATATTCCTCGCGGCGTTTGGCGGTGGGCTGCTGGCGCTTCTGACGCCTTGTGTCTATTCCATGATCCCTATTACGGTGAGCTTTTTCACCAAGCGAAGCCGCACGAAGGCAGAAGGGCACAGGAACGCCATCGCCTATGCCACATCCATTGTGATCATCTTCACGGTTATCGGGTTTGGCGTTACGCTGATCTTTGGGCCCGCCGCGTTGAACAACCTCGCCACGAACTGGATCGCTAACCTCGTTTTCTTTGCCCTGTTCATCGCTTTTGGGCTGTCCTTCCTAGGTGCTTTTGAAATCGCGTTACCGGGGTCCTGGTCGAGTCGTGCGGATTCCAAGGCGGGTATGGGTTCTTTTAGCGGTATCTTTTTCATGGCGCTTACCCTCGTGATCGTATCCTTTTCCTGTACCGGTCCCATCATCGGCAACCTGCTCGTGCTGGCCGCACGCGGCAGCTACTATGGGCCGCTGGTGGGCATGTGCAGTTTTTCGCTGGCGCTGGCCCTACCCTTTGCGTTGTTCGCCTTTTTCCCCGCCAGGCTCAATGTCCTGGGTAAGGCAGGCGGGTGGCTCAACGCCGTCAAGGTCACCCTGGGTTTCCTGGAGCTTGCCCTGGCGCTGAAATTTTTATCCAATGCAGATCTGGCCCGCGGGTGGCGATTGCTGGACCGGGAGATCTTTCTTTGTCTGTGGATCGTGATCTTTGGATTGCTGGGGGTCTATTTGCTTGGGCGGTTAAAGCTCCGGCATGACGACGAGCTCCCGAAGAACGATTTCGGGCAACCGCATCTGAGCGTGCTCCGGCTGTTGTTTGCTATTCTCTCTTTGGCTTTTTGTGTATACATGGTCCCGGGGCTTTGGGGTGCGCCGCTGAAAGGCGTCAGCGCTTTTCTGCCGCCGATGGGGACGCAGGATTTCAATGCGGCGGGGGGGTCCTCGGGGGCTGGGTCTCCGGGGGCTGTCTTTTCGGGGGCGCCCGATGGTTCGGCCGGGGCGGGAGTTTTGAAGCCGGCGAAGTATGTTTCGCAGATGAAGATCTATGAACCGGAGGTCGTGGCCAGGTTCGGGCTGCGGACGTATTTCGACTATAACGAGGCATTGGCGGCTGCACGGGCTTTACATAAACCGCTGATGCTCGATTTTACCGGGATCAACTGTGTCAATTGCCGGAAGATGGAGGGGCAGGTGTGGAGTGATCCGGCGGTGATGCAAATCCTCAAAAATGACTTTGTGATCGCTTCGCTTTATGTCGATGTCCAAAACATCGACTTGCCGGTGGCCGAGCAATATTTCTCGAAAGACCTAGGTCGACGGGTCGAGACGCTTGGGGACCGGAATGCCGATCTGCAGGTATCCCGTTTTGGCGCCAATACGCAACCTTATTATTTCTTTGTGGACGGGAATGAACATAAGCTGGTGGATGAGGGATATGGGTACGATCCGGATATCGCAAGGTTCGTTGCGCACCTTCGGAAGGTGATCGACTCGTCGAATTTGCGTACTTTAGGGGGATTATGGAAATAGTAGCCATCATCGAAGAGCATGCACATCACTTTCTTACAGGGTTGAAGACCGAATACACCGGTGAAAAAGAGGCCGTCGTGATCATCCGGAGATATAACGACGGGCAAAAGATCAGCGAGGAGGAATACCATGT
>JAICXX010000156.1 GCA_025934485.1 Chitinophagaceae bacterium | reverse complement strand
GGGCGCGTCGCGGTACGGCGGACAGTGATGCCCGTAAGACTTTTGTCGCTTTGGGCAGTCATCGTGCGTCGCCGATGTCCAACACGTACAAGCGGTGCGATGTAGATGGATCGTTTGTAATCGTTGCTGCCTGTTGGAGTCTGGTAGCCGATGGTTCCGGGATAGCAGCACATTTCGCCGCCCTCCCCGAAAAATTATCGTTTGCTCATCTAAACACACTCTCTTTGCGTGGGCCTCCCGCATTGCTCTCCTGACTACCTTATTTTGCGTTTTTTCCACTATTAAAGGTATCGTATGCAAAGTACATATGGTGAGTTAGCCTGTTTAAACCAGCAGGTCGAGGACCGCCGTTGCCCGGTATGCGGCTCCCCGATGTATATCACGCATCATTTCCACGAAGAGGTTACCATACATTGTGCTGCGTCGGAGGCGAAGTTTTGGCAGTGTCCCAGGGGTTCTTTGGCGGAGGCCCTGGCGAGGAAACATTGGGAGATATCGAAACAGGATTTGTATATCTTAAAAATTACTCATAAGTTTGAGTAACTTTTAAATTACCTATTATGCCAAGCGAGATCAGGCAAACCTGGCGTTTCAGCCGGTCACAGGAGGAGGTCTGGGAATATCTCACGAAGCCGGAGCTGCTGGAGCTGTGGCTGGGAAAGATGGATTTTCGGCCGGTGGTGGGGCATCGGTTCAGCGTGAAGGGTAAGGATGGTTGTCTTATCGATTGCGAGGTGCTGGAGGTAAGGCCTTTCAGCAGGCTTGCGTATTCCTGGCGGACCGCTTCGGTTTTGGACCGGCGGCCGTTTGATTCGCTGGTCGTGTGGACCCTGGTTCCGGATGCGGATGGGACCGAGCTGCGGCTGGTGCATAACGGGTTTGTTGCGGCGGAGGATACTGCGGGTCACCATGCGGGGTGGGCGTTGTGCGTGGGGCGTATTGTGGAGAGGCTAAAGGGCCAGGCGTCCGTATTCGTAGATTTACGATGGCCGCTTCGGGAAATACCCCGGTCTAAGTAATACCTCGTAATGCATGGTAGAAGAGGGCATGAAAATCGGGTAGAAAGCAGGTGACAAGTTTTGAGTGCGGATTTTTCCGTAGCATCTTTGACTTGTCAAAAGCAAACAAGTCCAAGTCCTAAGATCAACCGTACCAACGTCCACTTACCTCTGAAACCACATCTACCCTATGAACCCTAACATCCAATAACCCTGATGAACCCTTATCCGGTACCCTATGAAGCCCAATCCACTACCTTGATGAATCATGATCCACTACCCTATTGAACCGTAATCCACTATCCTTGAACCGCAAACCAATTTCCTGATGAACCGTATCAAGTACCCTACGAAGCCGCTGTAACCACAAAGACCCATTAACAGTGAACGAATTGACCCGCTGCTGATCACAGCGGGTTTCTTCTTTTTGGGCGAACACCGAGCCAGTATAGGCTGATCTTTTGGCGCGAAGGGCGAAAAATTTTCAGGAAAAATGTCAACTTTTCGGCGATATGCGTGCTGGCACAGGACTTGTCGACTATAAAAAGAATCCAAAAAAGGAGGAATTATGAACAACATCATCAAAAAAACGGACAATCGTCCTGCTGCATTTGGAAGTGTTGTAGACGAACTCTTCCAAACGAATCTGAATCGTCTATTCGATGACCACTTTTGGGGTTTTAAAGGCGTCGGTTCCCGCGTGCCGGTGAACATCCGCGAGACCGATGCGACGTACGAGGTCGAGCTGGTAGCGCCCGGATTGAAAAAAGAGGATTTCCAGCTTAGCTGCACGGGGGATACGCTTACGATCTCCTTCGAGCACAAGGAAGAAGAATCTTCCGGCGAACAATCCAGATGGATCCGCAGGGAGCATCGCGCAAGCTCGTTCACCCGGACGTTTACGGTCGACAATACGGTCGATGTCGACAAGGCCAATGCGCGTTACGAGAACGGTGTGCTCCTGCTTACGCTTCCCAAAAAGGAGGAGGCTAAGCGCGTGGCGCGGACAATCAACGTGCAATAACTTTTTGCAGCCGACGGTTGCAGGGCGGCCTTTACAGGGTCCGCCCTTTTACTTTATCCATAATGAGGGATTTCGCCAGAGATCGTGGGTCAGAGCGCTATCCGTAACGGCAAAATAAGCAGTGGGGTTCTGTGACGAATTCAGGACCCAGCTGCCGTCCGGTCGCTTCCAGGCCTGGAGGGTCGCCATGGGCGACGTGGCGCCGTTGAACAGGATGCTGCGGTCCGGGGAACCATGGGCGGTAAAGTCATCGGCAAATTTGCCGCCATTATAGTACTGCAGGGCGCTGAGGTAACGGTTGACACTATCTGTAGACACGCGGCCGCCGGCCAGCCACCAGGTACTATCCTTTTTCGAGAGCACGTAGCCGGGAGAACCCTGGAAGCTGATACCCGTGAGGTTTGTGATATTGAGGCGGAGAAGGCTTTTATCGCGCCAGTCCCCTACTCCCTTATCAACCATCGATTCCAGATAGCTATCGGCGGCATATACTTCATCATGGCCATTGGCACGGATGTAAGACATGGTGTTGCCGTTACCGATAAAGTAATCCGCGATGGGGTCTTTCCCTTTATAGACCATGACCCTGGTGCCGGTAGTGTCGCCGACCCTATAGTTGTCCCAGCGGTCTTTGTTGCGCGACACGATGCGTTGTGTAGGTATGCTCACGAGTGCGCTAAGCAGGGCTACGGCGGAACCGGGAGCAGGTGCCACCGTGAGTGAACCGCTGGTTAGCTGCCAGCCGCGGGGTGTCCGGGCGAGTTTTATTTCCCGGCGACCGGCTTGATAGGGGTAAAGATCGATCTCCGTGGTGCCGGAGGTGTCGATATGGAAGGTGAAGGCCCGGGTATTGGTCTCGCGCCCGGTGAGATGAAGGGTTACCGACAGGACATACACGATGATGAGCCCTGCGAGAACCATTGCCAGCTGTTTATTTAGTTTCGTCATACATTAGTCGTTTTGGGTATAATGGGCATTCATGCGCTGCATCCGGATGTTTTTGTTGCGGCGTGCCCGGTAAAGGCCATAGCCGATGGCAAGGAGGATGGGCGTCAGGAAATTGAGGTATTTGATCAGAGCTTTGGCGGCGTCGCTGGTTTCGCGGAGCGGCCGGGAGGTCACCGCTTTTGTGCGGAGGGCGATGAGACCGGTGTTGTCCGTGAGCCAGTCGATCGCATTCGACACGAGGTTGACGTTGTCCGGGGTGAGCTCGCGGCCGCCTTGCTTTGAGGGGCCGTTGACAATGAAGTTGCCGTCTGCGATCACCACCATGCGGGTGGTGGGGCCGCCGTTTACGAGCGGTCCTTCGAACGCCGCTGCTACGGGAAGGTGGCTGTTATGAAAATCGTTTTGGGTCCAGCGGCGGTTGACATCGAGGTAGATAGGTGCGCTCTGGGAATCCGAAATTGCGGAGGTAAAGGCCAGTGGCGTATAGTGCACTGCTGCGGGTCCGCTATAGCGAATGGTGCTCGGAAACTCCAGCACCACGTTCTCTAGTCCGGCGGTCACGGGGTGATCGGCAAAGCTGGAGATCAACGGAAGATAGGGCAGATGGACATCGGCCTGCAGGGTGAAGTACCCGGCACGTTGCTGCACGGGTACGGTACCGCACTGCGCGTCGATCACGGCATTTTTGCCGACGTCAATGCCTTTTTTTGCCAGCCAGGCTGCCAGGGCGCCGTTTATCGGACGAGCCTGCCCCATCTCGATATTGCCCATGATGCGGTTGAAGGCGATGGCCAGCTTTCCGCCTTTTGCAAGGAAGCTATCCAGTTTTTCCAGCACGCGGGGGCGGAGGCTATCCGTGGGGCGGATGAGGACCAGGGTACGGATATTCGGTGGGATCGCCGTGCTATCGGTAAGGGATACCGGCTGGATCTCGTAGAGGATATCCAGCTGCTGGTTGAGCTCACCGAGCTCGTCGAGTGAAGGTTCGCCCTGGCCTTGAATGAGTCCGACTATGGGTTTATTGGTCACGGACAACTTTTTGATGGCGGAGGACAGGGCATATTCCATGGCCGCGCCGGGTTGGATGAGTGGGATCGTTTCCTGCTTGTCGCCGAGACTCAGCACGGCGCCCAGGTAGGCTTTTTTTTGCTGCATCTGGTCTTTTTCCCGGACGTCGATGAGCACGGGGCGGATACCGTTACTTTGGGCTTCCTGCTCGTACTCCTCGCTCGAGTTGGGATCGACGAAGCTGTATTGGATCATGCCGGGGGCTTTGTTCGCATATTCGATGAGCAGGTCACGGAAATCCCGGCGGGCCTGGGCGATATTCGGGGGGAGGTTCTTGGAGAAATAGGCCTTGACTGTCACGGGGTCGTGCAGGTCGCGGAGGATATCGCGCGTTGCATGACTCAACGTGTACTGGCTTCCCTGGGTAAGGTCGAGCCGCAAATGGAGCTGCGTGGACAGCAGGTTGGCCATGATGATGATAGCCGCTATTAGGGCGATGGTGATCGATAGTTGTTTCTTCCGGTTCATGTCAGTCGAGGTTGCGTTTAAATAACTGAAGTTGGGCCAGCAGCAGACCTGCGAGCACGATGGATAAGAAGTATACCAGGTCGGTGGTATCGATTACGCCCCTCGCCATGCTTTCGAAGTGGCTGGAAAGGCTAAGGTAGTCGACGAACTGTCCGGTCCCGCCTGAGAACTGGTTGCTCAGCACGCCGAAGATGAGATGAAAGAACAAGCTGATGAACAGGGCCACGAGGAAGGCGACGATCTGGTTGGCGGTGAGGCTGCTTGCATAGAGACCAATGCTGATATAGGCTGCGCTCATCAGTAACAAGCCCGCATAGCCGCAGAAGATCTGGCCATAGTCGGGATGTCCGAGGGCGGCCAGCGTCAATGGATAGGGCAGTGTGAAAAGGAGGGCGATGGCGATCAGCAGGAGTGCCGCGAGAAATTTACCTGCTACTACCTGTGTGTCCGTGATGGCTTTGGTCAGCAGGAGCTCGATGGTGCCCGTTTTGCGTTCTTCGGCCAGCAGCCGCATGGTGATCGCCGGGATGAAGAAGAAAAGGGTCCAGAAGGCGACGCTGAAAAACTCCTGGAGGCTCGCCTGGCCTACGAGAAAGATATCCGACCCATACAGCCAGGTAAAAAAGCCGCTGAAGCCCAGGAAGAGGACCAGCAGGATATAAGCGATCAGGGAGTCGAAGAAAGAGGCCAGCTCGCGTCTGGCAATGACCCAAACAGATGACATGGGAATTTAATTGAGGGTTAGATCTCTGAAAATGTCTTCGAGCCGGGTTTCGACCGGAATGAGCTCGGTGAGGACCCAGTGGCGGTCTACGCAGAGCCGGAACAGTGAGCGTTGGATGCCGCTGCCCGGAGATGCCTCGATGTGCCACCGGCCCAAGGCAGGGTCCACAGGGGTATAAGATGTGATGCCGGGTAGTAACGACAGATCGGCCCGCAGGTCTTGCTCTTCCGCATCTTCAATGCGAACCTGCAGGACTTGCTGGCCCCGTGCTTGGCGGCGCAGCGTTTCCGCTGTCCCGTCCGCCACTATGCGGCCTTTATTGATAATGAGGATGCGGTCGCAGGTGGCTTCCACTTCGGGCAGGATATGGGTGCTGAGGATCACGGTCTTTGCCTTCCCGAGCTCGCGGATCAGCTTGCGGATCTCGATGATCTGGTTGGGGTCGAGGCCTGTAGTAGGCTCGTCGAGGATGAGGACCTCCGGGTCGTGGATCATCGCCTGCGCGAGGCCTACCCGTTGGCGGTAACCCTTGGAGAGCTCGGCGATCTTTTTGTGTTTTTCGGCATCGAGGCTGCACTGGCGGATCATCTGCCGGACCCGCGAGGTCGTCTCCTGTTTCGGAACGCCTTGCAACTCCGCGCAAAACCGCAGGTAGTCCATTACGGGCATGTCTTCGTAAAGGGGATTGTGTTCGGGGAGATAGCCAATGTGTTTTTTGAGTTCGGCGCTATGTTCGCGGACGGATCTGTTGCCGATCCGGATGTCGCCGCCACCGATGCCGATATAGCCGGTGATCATCTTCATCGTGGTGCTTTTGCCGGCCCCGTTTGGCCCCAGAAAGCCGAGGATCTCGCCGGCGCGGACCTCGAATGAAACACCGTCGACGGCGGCCTGGTTGCCGTAGGTTTTCTTAAGGTTTTCAATATGTATATCCATAATTTTTCAGTTATCGCGGGCGGATCTCTTTCCGCATGAAAGATCGATAGGACAAGGCGAAACAGGCTGTCGCGGCGGCGATTAGTCCGGTGAGCTGTGGCCAGACGATGATTATGCTTTCGCCTACGGGAAGCGGGTTGGGGATGGCTCCTGCAACCTGATCCATGCTCAGGGGCCCCAGGCTCCGGACCACGGGCATCAGCAGGGTCGTCGTCGCATCACTATAAAGCTGGCCCGGGGCAAAACGCAGGAGGTCGAGTACGGTGCGTTCGGAGCCGCTTATCGAAGGGCCGAACATGGCCATCGATGCCGTGTCGGGTGCAAACGCTTTAGCCACGAGCCGGATGAGGATGGGATAAAACACCGTGAGAAACAACCATACGGCGATGGCTGTGAGCGCGGAGGTCGCCGGCTGGCGGAAGCGGACCGAGAAAAGGATGGCTATGTTTAGCCAAAAGCCAACATAGATAACAGTGAGTAATGTGAATGCGAGGAGACGAAGAAATCCCGCCGGTGTGGGCGGGATGCCGATGACGAGGAGCCCGAGGCCGGTGGTCACCAGGGTGAGCGCCAGGAACAGGCCGGCGATTACTAATAATGACGCTATGCATTTGGCGTTAAGAAGATAGTCGCGGTGTATCGGCTGGGACAGCAGACGGCTGAGGGTGCCGCGGTTGAGTTCCGAGTTGACGGCATCGAAACCCATGGCGATGCCCAGCAAGGGACCCAGGAAATTGAGAAATACGGTAAACGAGGGAAGTGTGCCGTCCGTCGCGGTAAACAGCTGCAGAAAAAAGAAGGATGCGTTGCCCCTGGTTCCCACGGCTTTGGGCGTTCCGATGCTGTTAAGTGCTGTATACAAGGAGCCAAAGCAGGTAAGGGCGATCAGCGCGAGCAGGATGATGAAGCGCCAGCTGCGGATATGGTCTGCCATTTCCTTGTTGACGATCACCCAAAACGGATGTTTTGCCTGGGTTTCCAGTGGGCCGTGGGCAGTACGGGGAAGCAGCCGGATCACGCGGGCCGCGGTGGTGCGGAGCTCGCGGGCGGTGATGCGGATTTCACGGGCTGCCGAAGTGCGAATTGCGCGGATCGATGACACCCGGGCGTCGTCAGGCAGTTTTGCCATAGGTACCTCCATTTTCAAAGTAGCGGTGATAGATCTCATCCAGGCCATAGCGTTTTTTCTGCAGCAGGTTGAGCGAATACCCGTGGGTTATGACCGTACGGGCGACGGCGGATGTCTGGTCCCGGGTACAGGCGATTCGAAATATTTCGCCGGTGTGGCTCACGGATCGAACCTCCGGGATCTGACGGAATAATTCCGTGAGGGAATCGATGTCGTTCTGGTCGAGCGTAGATACGCCTGCTTCGACCATAAAGGGTTCCAGGGCAAACAATTTGGTGGACAGGGCATCGATGTTGCCATCGGCAATGAGGCGGCCGCCGACGAAGAGCCCCACGCGGTCACAGACCTGTTGTACCTGGTGCAGATGATGGCTGGACAGCAGTACGGTGATGCCCTGCTCTTTGCTCAGCCGCACGATGAGGTCGAGGAATTCGCGGACGCCCTGCGGGTCTATGCCGAGTGTAGGTTCGTCCAGGATGATGATCGGCGGGTTTTTGATGAGGACGTCGGCGAGTCCGAGGCGTTGGCGCATGCCGCGGGAATAGGCGCCCGCGCGTTTTTGTGCGTCGGCGGTGAGGCCCACCTGGTCGAGCAGCAGCCCGGCGCGCCGGAGGGCTTCGGCTTTGGGAATGCGGTTGAGCTGTGCGGTGAAGAGGAGGTTTTCGAGACCGCTCCGGTCGTCATAGAAACCCACATCATCGGGCAGATAGCCCACCCGTTTTTTGACCTCCAGGGGTTGCCTCGTCGGATCGAATCCGCATACGCGGACGGCGCCTTGCGACGGCTCGGTGAGGCCCAGTAACATGAGGATCGTTGTCGACTTGCCGGCGCCGTTAGGCCCAAGGAGGCCAAAGACTTCGCCTTTATCGATGGTCAGGTCGAGATTATCGACGGCTTTAAGTTCACCGTACCTTTTTCCGAGGGCGGTGATCCTGATCATAGGTTCGTTCATGTTTACCTCCGCCCGTATTTTCGAAACATAAAATAGATGCTGCTGAGTCCAAGCAGGATGATGAGGATACCGGCCCAGCTCCACAGGACGGAGGTTTCAACGGAAACCCGCAAGGGAGCAAGGGCGCTGGTTTCGGCGGTTCTGGCCGTGAGATTGGCCATATAATCGCCGACGATAGCTTTATCGTCGGGAGTGATCGTGGCTGCGACGTCTATGCTTTGGCCGGCAGGGAGGTCATCGATCTTTTGCGGTTCGAAGCTGACGTTCCAGTTTGTCGGCAATGCCGAGGTCAAGGCAATATTTTTCAACTCGGCCGAGCCGGTGTTCTTCACCACGAGATCGAGCTTTTTGTTGCCGCCGGCCGTGGCGCTGGTGCTCAGCAAACCTGAGGGAGTGGTGACTTGCAGGCCATAAGAACCGGTGATCCCTACTTCGAGCGTGACATCGGCGGAAGTCGTTCCCGTGGAGGCGCTCACGGGGATCTTATAATTTCCCGCGGGTGTTTCGTCGGTGGGCTTGAGCTCTACGGTGATATTTTCGGTATGCCCGGGTTCGATGTTAACGGAAGAGACCTGTTTATAATTCGCTTTGAAGCTGACCTTCCATCCCGGCGGCGCGTCGGCATTGAGCGCATAGGCCTGGGCGGCATCCGTGACATTGCGCAGTTTGGTATTGAAGGTGAAGGTGGAGTTGGCGGCTCCGGCCATATTGGCCTGGTCGGTGGTGAGTTCTGTTTTGAAGGTTCCCTGCTGGGAGACTACCACAGTGAGCGGCAGGGTGCTGAGGCCGGGGGCCGTCACGGTAAAATGATAGGTGCCTTTGTCGACTTTCAGTGGCACCTGCACATCCAGCGAGAAATTCTTTTTTTCACCGGGCAGGACGGCGAGGCTGCCGATGTTCCAGCCCCCCGATTTCATGAGCCAGGTCCATCCTTTGGGCAGACCTTCGACGCGGATAGCGGAGGATTTGATCGACGAAGTTTTGTTGATCACGTCGATGGGGTAGTCGATGGATTCTCCCGGCGGCACGGAAATGCTGGTGAAGGGAGTGTACAAAGAAAAAGACTGGGCGTAACCAGTAACCGGGCTGCCGGCGAAGAGAAAAATAAACATGGCCGGAAAAGCCAGATGGCGAGTCAATCTTACAAGAATTCTCATACGAAAATGTTATATAAAAATGTTTCCTGCAAACGGGATTTATATAGCTATTTTCAAATCGTCCTTTTTGTTCTGTCCACGACAAATTTATAAAAAGGAAAAAGTTACGCGAAGGGGTCGGCCGCGATTTTTGCAAATTCTTAACAAACTACGAACCGCTTCGTTTGTGATGGTTATTCGCAGTTTTTTTTAAAGGAACCCCTTAGTTGCCGCTATGCGGGTGGATTCGGCTTTCATTGTCGGAGATTGATATCTATTATTGTGGTGATACGTATAAAGTTGATCTAACAATCGGAGACAATGAAAGAATGGACAGTTGCAATCGTAGATGATCATACATTTTTCCGGGAGGCTGCCCGGCGTTGTTTGACTATTTTGGGATTCAAGGTGGTCCTGGAAGCGGCCAATGGCATGTCATTTCTTCAGCTGCTGGAGAGCTGTGGTGCGCCGCCGGATTTTTGTCTGCTCGATGTGGAGATGCCCATCATGAATGGAGTGGTTACGGCCCGCCTGCTGCGGGAGCGCTATCCGGCCATACGTATCGTGGCTTGTACCCTGCACTGGGACGAGACCAAAAAGGCGGACCTGTTACGCGCGGGTGCGCATGCAATCCTTTCCAAGAATATGGAGCCGGAGGAGATCCGGGAAACGTTTCTGCAGGCTTTAGGGGTCAATGACTAATGATCCTCTCAACCACTCGCGGGCCAGTAATTCGTGACCGGCCGGTGTCGGGTGGATGCCATCTCAGATCCAATAGTCCGCGGGCGCCTCATGCAGGGCGTTGTCGAATGATTGCTGACAGGGGATATATTCCGCATTGAACGCAGAAGCGATCTGCCCAACGATCTTTTGCCGGACCGCCAGTTCAGTGCTGTACCGTTCCCAGCTGGCCGCGATGCGACCCACTGGCAGGAGAAAGGGTTCACAAAGGATCAGCCGGGCCATTGGCAATTTATCCTTCGTGAGTGAAAGCAATGCACGGTATGTTTTTTCGAACTGATCCGCAGCGTGGGCTATGTCGCCCTGCATGAAACGATCGAGATCGTTCACCCCTATGAGGACGCTGATGATGTCCGGTTGCAGGTCGATAGCGTCCGGCTGCCACCGGTCGAGCAGATCGGCCACCGTATTCCCGCTGATGCCGCGATTGATGAACCTCAGCCGCCGTCGGGGATAGTCACAGGCGAGGCGACTGGACAGGAGATAAGGAAAGCTTTGTCCCATGATATGGTTCAGGTCCGAGCCTTCCCGCCAACGGCCGCCGTCCGTGATCGAGTCGCCCTGAAAGAGGATAGTGAGGCCATCCCGTTTGGTGTATCGGGGAGCGGCCACTGTTTTGATCGCTTCGCCCGGAGCTGTTCCAAGGATGCCGATGGCCACTAACCGCTGTAGAAAGGTTCTGCGTTGAAGGCTCGAATTCATGATTTTATTGTTTGCACGGAAACCTTGTAGATGCCGGGAGCCTGCACTACGTCCTTTTCCAAGCCGGGGACATAGACCCAGGCGGGTTCGGCTGAAAGCCCTTGCTTTCCGATGCTCGTATAATAATGTCTGCCCGGTATATCGGCGGTGTAATCGCTGCCGGACTCATCGCCGTTGAGGAGTCGGATGATCTCCCAGGTGTTTTTTTTGAATGTGCCTTCGAGGACCTGGCTGACGAGCGCGACGTCACCGCTGGTTATTGGCCGAAATTTCAGCCGGAGGCCGATGCCGCAGACCATGAATTCATCGGGTCCGGTTTGGATGATGATACCATAACATTGGTCGTGTTTTTGCTTGTATCTGACCTCTATTTGATAGTTGCCCATGTCGAGCGTGTCGGCATTTTCATCGCCTTCTTTTAACACCGCATGCATTTTCCCGGTTCCCTGGTATTTCCGGATCAGGGGCAGCAGTTCGTCGAGTACGGCATAGCTTTGGGCATAACTTCGGTTGGCGGCCATGGATTCCACACCGAAGGGAGAGAAACCGAGGGCATTGCACTGCCCGAGGGCATAGTAGGCTTTCCCGGGGTTATCGTCGTCGCATTCCGGGATGAATAGCGGGTTATTCTTTGCCGGCCGATGATACAGCTGACATATTTCACGGAAGTTTTTGAGGTAGATATCCGGTGCGCAGAGATCGATGGCGGGCGCCGCAGC
The DNA here is from genome assembly GCA_025934485.1 of Chitinophagaceae bacterium. Classification (GTDB taxonomy): domain Bacteria; phylum Bacteroidota; class Bacteroidia; order Chitinophagales; family Chitinophagaceae; genus Puia. Next base: position 2,249 of record JAICXX010000156.1, on the reverse strand, counting down.
TTTGTAGATGTCCATGACGCGGGAAACCGGGCCGCCGTTTGGGTATTCACCTGGTTTTTCGCCCGGATGCTGGACGAGCCAGCAATTGACATACATGGGAATGTCATACTCCTTTTTTCCGGCGGCACAAACGGTGTTGATGTACGTGGCGTATTGCCAGCTCATAAAGAAGTTTTGGGCGTCGTAGTTGTCTTCGCCGAAAACGACGGGCCAACTCCCCTGAGTCTTTCGGCCATTTCTTGTCCAGGCGTCGTTTAGCGGCTGTTCGAGCGAACTTTTTTGCATGTAGCTGATCAATGGCGCGGGGACGGGGTCGTTGTACAATGTCTCGCCATTGTAGTCCATTTCGGAGAAGGCCCCCACCTCGTTCTCCACCTGCATCATAATCACGGTGTGCGCGGCGTCCTGTGCTTTTATCCTTTTCATGAGCATGGAGAAAGCCCGCGCATCCGCCTGCATGGCCGTTTTACAAAAGGGGGAGATCGTATGCACGTCTACGCCGGAGCGGGTTTTGACCCATGTGAAACGTTTTGGGTCTGCTTTGACCCAGCCGGGAACATAAGCGGACTGGCCATTCTTCCAGGAGGCAAACCAGATGAGCACCAGCTTGAGATTCTGCTCGCGGGCTTTTTGGATGATGTTGTCCACGAGGGTGTAATCGAATTCGCCTTCGCGGGGTTCGAACTGTTCCCACGAGATCGAGGCTATCACGGTGTTGATGTTGAGGGATGCGGCGTATTTCAAGGCCTGTGAAAAGTAGGCCAGGCCCGAGGATGTCGAGTTGTGCAGTTCACCGGCGATGGCGATGAACGGTTTGCCGTCGACAAAGAGTTGGGTCTGGCCGTCTTTGTGAACAAGGGTGGGTTGGCCGGGCGTCCGGGGACCTTGCGTGGGCTGCGAGTAGACCAATTGCGTGGCGAGGCATAGCAGGAGGAATAAACACCGGGTCATGTTATTTTAATTGAAGCGTGTAGCTGAATTGTTGCGGTGTGGAAAGCGGAATGTATTGTTCCAGGGGTTTTGGTCCACAGCCCCACGAGCCGACGCCGAGTGTCTTTGCGGCGACCACCAAAACGGTAGACGAGGGTTTGGGCAGATCGATGCGGTATTCCACGGGTCGCAGCTCTTCGTCTTTGTAGGGCAGGGCGGACACCTGTAGCAATTGGCTGGTGGCGCTTACACGTAGGGTGCCCGAGTCATTCGACAGCTCGGCCCAGCGTACATCCTCGTGATTACCGCATTCCATGGGCTTTTCGTAGGGCGTGAGCTGCGCGGCGACGGAACTCCAATAAATGCCGATAAAGGAGCCCTCTTTACGATCGGCATAATTCTCCATGGGTCCTCTGCCATAGTATTTAAATTGATTGAATTCGGGTGACAGCAGCAGTCTTACGCCCAGACGTGCCAGCGGAATATCGGTACGGCTAAAGGAAACATCGTTGTCGACTTTGACGGAGCCGTCTGCGTGGATCGTGTAGACAACGTTGTGATGAACGACGAAGTCTTCTTTGCCTTTCCCAATAAGCCCGACCGATACTTTTATTGCTGTGTCGGTATCTTTGTGGGTCATGCCGGTTGTTTCCCAGGAGAGGTGGTCGAAGCCATATTTTTCCCAGGTGGGATAGGCCCACATATCGTCTTTTTGATGCGGGGCACGCCAGAGATGCAGTGTGGGGCCACCGTTGGGGAGTAGCATCTCGCGGCCGTGGGTCTTTATAGAGGTGATGGCGCCATTGTGTTTATTGAACTGAAGCTGAAAGCCGGCGGATGCGACGGTGAGGGCCGCCGTATCTTCGGTGACAGTGAGCCGACCGGTGTTGGTCGCGCGGCTTGAGGGCGTTTTGCCGAGGATGAGCTGCATGGCTGCGACTTCAAAACCTTGTGGCGCCCAAAGGGTGGTTGTTTTTGTTTCAAAGGAGACGTTGAGGATGTATTCGACGCCGGGTTTTGCAAGCGGGAAATGGGGCAATTGTATCATCATCGAGTCGCCGGGTTTTACCGCGAGATCGCCCAGTATTCCGGTTACCTCGTTAGGCACACCATTTTCCAGCAGCGTCCATTTTGCCCGGAATTTGTCGAGGTTGGTGAACTGGTATCTGTTCTTCACTATATAGCCCTGGCCCACCCGATAGATGGAGATCCATTGGTAGGCGTGTTTGAGCTCGGGGTACTGTGGTTTGGGGCTACGGTCCGAGAATACGACCCCTTTGTGGATAAAATAGTGATCGTTGGGGACTTCGCCGAATCCG
>JAICXX010000110.1 GCA_025934485.1 Chitinophagaceae bacterium | reverse complement strand
ATACAACCCCGCCAACAACCCCACCCCACTACAAAGCAAGGCCCCCGCAAGCACCCAGCCCCAGGGCACCACAAACCCCGTCGACAAAAACATCGAGAACAGATTCCCCACCAACACCCCCAGCACGATCCCAAAACCCGCCCCGATCAGGCTGATCAGCACACTCTCCAGCAGGAACTGATGCCGGATATTCCGCCGCCGCCCACCGATCGCCTTCACCAACCCGATCTCCTTGGTGCGCTCGGTAACCGCCACCAACATGATATTCATCAACCCAACCGCCGCCCCAAGCAGCGTAATGATCCCAATGGCCAGCGCGGCTATCGTGATCACACTCAGGTTACGCAATAAGATCTGAACGATACTGTCACTCTTGTCGATATTGAAATTGTCGGCCTCCGTCACCTCCATCCCCCGAATCGGCCGGAAGACCCCCTCCGCCTGGTCGATCGCCCCATCGATCAGCTTGACATCCGCCACCTTCACCTGGATATTGAAGGAAGCATTCGGATTGGCATTGAAGAACCGCCGCACATTGTTATAGGAAGTGATCACCACATTGTCATTGTTCATCCCCAGCGTCGACCCCTTCGATTCCAGAACCCCCACCACCCTGAAAGGGAGATTGTTAATGTTGACGACCTTATCGATTGCCATCTCCGGATTCTTTCCAAAGAACCGCCCCGCCAGGGTACTCCCGATAATGGCCACATTTCGCCCGCTCTGGACATCCAGCAAATTCAGATTCCTGCCGGCTGCCAGCCTATATCCATTCAGATCCACATAATTCTCATCTCCCCCCAGCACCCGGACATTGGGATTCGTCTTGTGGTCACCCAGCGAGACCACCGCATCCGTCGCTCCGGTATACCCCAAAGACACCGCCGCCGGATAGACATACCGGTCCTTGAAGGTCTCCGCCTGCAGTTTGGTGATCGGCGCATTTGCATTGGACTTCCTTTCTTTCAAGCCCTTGCGCTGGCTCTTCACCCCCCCATTGTTGAATTGGAACCACTTCTTGTTGTGGATGGTAAACCCATTGGCCCCCATGGCACTAAAGCTCTCGGTGAACTTCTGCTTCATGGCATCGATAGCCGTATTGATGCCCACTAACGCCATGATCCCAAAGGCGATAATAGCCACCGTAATCCCGGTCCGCGTCGGATTGCTACGCACCGTCCTATAAGCCAGCGATAGAGTGTCAGTTACCCGCATCAGGCAACCAAATTAAGGAAAATGAATCAAAAAGTCTACCCGAAATAGTGCCGAAATGCGCGATCCAAAAAACTAGCGCATTTCCGGCACACCGCTAATGTCTGAGGACTTCGGCCCGCTCCACTGGAGCGACCCTCGTTCGCGCCCTTCGCCAAAGCTCGGGCGTGGACGAAAACGCTCCGCGTTTTCCTTACCACGTATAAATAAAATGCGAAAGCTGACTAAGCAGCGCCTGCGGAAACACCCCCAACAGGATCACAAGCGCCGCCAGCACAACCAGCAACCCCTTGAAGCCCGAAGAAGGCTCCCGCTCCGTGGTCCCCTCGCCATCCTTGAAATACATGGCCTGGATCACCCGGAAATAGTAGTACACCGAAACCGCCGCACAAAGGACCGCAAACACCACCAGCCACAGATAATGTCCGGAAGCAATCACCGAAGTGAGCATATAGTATTTCGCAAAAAAGCCGCCCGTCAAAGGGATACCGGCCAGTGAAAGCAAAAAGATGGTACACGTAGCCGCCAGCACCGGCTGTTTCCGCGCCAGCCCGTTAAAACCCTCGAAGGTATAATCCTTCATCCGGATCAGGATGGCGAAGATGCCGATCGTCGCCAGGCTATAAGCCGCCGCATATAAGATGATCCCCTCTTTGGCGATCCCGTTCAACGCCAGCAACGCCAGCAACATGAACCCCGCCTGCGCAATCGACGAATAGGCCAGCATCCGCTTGACACTCTGCTGGAAGACCGCGGTGATATTACCGACAAACAGGGTCGCTGCCGCAATCAGCGCCACAAAGATCTGCCAGGTCTGCTGCGCGCTGCCAAAAGCCTCGTCGAACAGCCGGATAAAACCCACAAAGATCGACACCTTCACGATCGTCGCCATGAAAGAGGTAAATACCGTCGGCGCCCCGTCATACACGTCAGGCGTCCAGAAATGAAAAGGTGCCGCCGAAACCTTGAACGCCATCGAGACCAGCAACAGCAACAGCCCTGCCATAAAGACCGGCGCAACCTGCGGCCGCTGGTTCCAGATATCGTCGATAAAAAAGGTCCCCGTAGTGCTGGCGCCGTAAAGGAACGCGATCCCGAGCAACATCAGCCCCGTCGAGAACGAACCCATGAGGAAATACTTCAACGCGGCCTCATTGCTCTTCAGATTCCGCTTGTCCGAACCCGTGAGAATATAGAGTGGAATAGAGATGATCTCGATCCCCAAAAACAACATCAGTAAGGTGTTGAAAGTAGTCACGATCGCCACCCCGCAAAGTACAAAGAAGATAAGCGCAAAATACTCCGCCAGGTTATTGCCGATCTTCTCCATATCCCGCCCGCTCAACAACACCAGCAAAAGCGTGCTCACGAAAGCGATGGCGTTACCCAACAATCCGAACGTATCGAAGAAAAGCATCTTATGCGTGTCGATCTCCACATGATAACCCGCCATATCGGCATAGTTCACGATGACCAGCAAGGCCAGCCCCAGGACCGCCGTATTGCGGATCGCGGTCTTACTCTTGGTAAAGATCCCGCTGAACATCATGACGATTCCCCAGATAGCCGAAAGTAATATTGAGTTCATAATAATTTAAAACAACCTATGGTTTATAATTCATCGAAGTCAAGAGAAAGTCGGCCGTCTCCTTCGTCAATTCCAACACCGGCTTCGGATACACCCCCACAAAAACAATAATAACCACGATCGCCGCCAACACCACCTTCTCATTGAATTTAATATCCACCCCGCGCGAAGTCAACGCATTCGTATTCCCAAAGAACACCTTCCCGATCATATTCAGTGTATACACAGCCGCAAGGATCACCGACAATAAAGCCACACACGTAAACACCACATTGTAGTGCGTCGCCGCCGAGCTGAATACCCCGCTGAAGAGCAGGAACTCGCCGACAAACCCATTCGTCAGCGGCAACGCGATATTCGCCAACGCCACGATCATGAGCAGGATCGCCAACCCCGGAGCTTTCGAAGCCAGCCCGCCCAGTTCACTGATCTTCCGCGTACCGAACTGCCGCTCGATCAAATCGACGACTATCCACATCCCGAGGATATTGATCCCGTGATTGAACATCTGGATCATCACCCCCTGCATGCCGTTGGCGTCGGTGGCAAACACCGCCAGCGCCATCAACCCCATATGCGCAATAGAACTATAGGCAACCAAGCGTTTCAGATCGTCTTGTTTAATGGCAACCAGCGACGCATAGATCATCCCGATGATACAACAGGTGGAAACGGTGTCACCCCAGGCCCAGAAACCCACGGGGACCACGGGGGCCAGCCAGCGGATCAACCCAAACACCCCCATCTTCACCATCACCGCGCTCAACACCATCGTCACCGCCGTAGGAGCCTGCTCATAAGCATCGGGTTGCCAGGTATGAAGGGGCCAAATGGGCATCTTGATCGCAAATGCCAGGAACATCAACCAAAAGATCCAGGTCTGGTCCTTGCCCGAGATCTTGTTATGCATCGCATAAAAGCTCTTGATCGAGAAACTGTGATCCGGTGTATGACTATAGATCCAAATGATCCCGATCAACATCAGCAGCGATCCCACAAACGTATAGACAAAGAATTTGAACGTAGCCTGTATCCGCCGCTCCCCGCCCCATTGCGAGGCCAGGAAATACACGGGGATAAGCGCCAGCTCCCAAAAGAAGTAGAAAAGCAACGCATCCGTAGCCACAAACACCCCGAGCAACCCGGCCTGTGAAAGCAACATCAGCGCATAGAAATTCCAGGGTTTGCTGTATTTGTCCCGCCAGGTAGAGATAAAGATCAGCGGGAAAACGATCGCCGTGAGCAAGGTCAGGATCAGGCTCAACCCGTCCAGCGCCACCGAGAACCGGCTCCCGAGCTCAGGCAGCCAGGCACAGTCAAAATGCAAGGCAGCGCTGTCCCTGGCCATCCCAAGCCCGATCAGAACGACCACCAGCGTTGCCAGCGACGAAAGCAGCGCCCAGCCCTTCGCCAGCCCCTCGCTTTTGAAAAAGAAGCCGGCCAACCCGGTCACCAGCGGAATAAGTACAAGTAATACAGCTACCATATCAATGCTTTGTAAACAATTCAACTAAGAATAAAACCAGGATGCCAATGACCATCAGGAGCACATAGCCCCCGACCAGGCCACTCTGCAACAACCGCAACTGCCGGCTTCCATACTGTACCAAACGCCCTACTCCGTTCACGATGCCGTCGATGATGTGCTTATCGAAAAAGGTCAGGAACTGCGCCAGCAGATCCAGCGGACGTACAACGACTGCATTATAAAGCTCGTCGACATACCATTTGTTGGCCAGGAACTTCCCGAAACCGGTCGGCTCACCCAATTCAGGCTTCTTCGCAAACCGCGCCCATGCCGCCACCACTCCAATCACCGCCAATACCACGGATACCACCATCAGCATACCCTCCGTTCCCTTCTCCAGCTCGATCCCATGCGCATTCTCACCCAACACCGGTGACAGATAGGCCCCCAGCCAATGCGCATTCGGCGCAAACACCGCGGGAATCCCCAAAAAACCGGCCACCGCAGCCAGTATGGCCAGCACCCACAACGGAATGGTTATGGCCGCCGGGCTCTCATGCAAGTGGTGCTCCTGCTCATGCGTTCCGCGGAACCCGCCAAGGAACGTCGTAGCATACAGCCGGAACATATAAAAAGCCGTCAAAAACGCCGTAAACACGCCGACGACATAATAGATCGGATTCTTCCCATAAGCCGCCGCCAGGATCTCATCCTTCGAGAAAAAGCCCGAAAACGGCGGTATCCCCGAAATGGCCAGACACGCGATCAAAAACGTAATATGCGTCGCCGGCATCCATTTCTTCAGGCCGCCCATCTTCCGCATGTCCTGCTCCCCACCCATGGCGTGGATCACCGAACCCGCCCCAAGGAACAGCAACGCCTTGAAGAACGCATGCGTCATCACATGGAATACAGCGCCATCATAGGCCCCGACGCCAAGTCCGAGGAACATATAGCCGAGCTGGCTCACGGTCGAATATGCCAGCACTTTCTTGATATCGTTTTGTTTCAAGGCAATGGTCGCCGCCAGGAAGGCCGTGGCCGCACCGATCACCGCCACCACATTCATCGTAACCGGCGCCAGGTCATAAAGGACGTGCGAACGCGCGATCATATAGATGCCCGCGGTCACCATCGTCGCGGCATGGATCAGGGCGCTCACCGGGGTGGGACCCGCCATGGCATCGGGCAACCACGTGTAGAGCGGGATCTGCGCCGACTTACCCGTCGCACCCACGAAAAGCAATAAGGTGATCGCGGTAATCACCCCCGTACTCACGCTGCCAGCCTTGCCAAACACCTCGGCAAAATCCACCGACCCAAACTTTGCGATCATCATGAAGATCGCGATCAGGAAACCGACGTCCCCGATGCGGTTCATAATGAAGGCCTTGCGAGCGGCATAGCCGTAGTCGAGATTCTTGAACCAGTAGCCGATCAGCAGGTAGGAACAAAGCCCCACACCCTCCCAACCGATAAAAAGGATCAGAAAGTTCGCCCCCAGCACCAGCACCAGCATCGAAAAGACGAAAAGGTTCAAATACGAGAAAAACCGCGCATAATGCGGTCCCTCTTCCTCGTGCATATAGGAAGTCGAATAGAGATGGATCAGAAAGCCTACGCCCGTGATGATCAGCAGGAACAAGGCAGAAAGCTGATCCACCTGAAAGGCCAGGGAGATATGCAGTTTATCCACCGAGATGAAATCCCAGAGATCAACTACCGTAGGCTGAAAACCTTCGTGCCGCACGTCACCAAAGATCACGACGCTCAATATAAAGGATATCAGCACGGTACCGCTGCCGATGATCCCGACGAGCGATTTAGGAAGCGATTTCCTGAACAATCCATTGATCAGGAAACCTACAAGGGGCAAAACAGGGACCAGCCAAACGAGTTGTGTCATATTGATTTTAGTGCTTCAACCGATTCAAAAAGTTAACATCTATCGAGTGCGTGTTTCTATACATCATCACAATCACGGCCAATCCCACACTCACCTCTGCCGCCGCGACGACCATGATAAAGAATACAAAGAGCTGTCCGTCGATCCCCGCCGTCGGGACGCTGGCCCCAAGAGCGTGATGATGCATCTTCGAGAACGCCACAAGCAGCAAGTTCACCGCATTCAGCATCAGCTCGATACACATAAAGATGATAATCGCATTCCGGCGCGTCAACACCCCGGCCACCCCGACACAAAACAACGCCACCGCTAAGAAAATATAGTAGTTTATAGGCATATCTAGTTATTAGTCTCTGCTCCGCATCGGCCGCCTTCGGACCTTCGTCGGAGCTTCGTTCCTCGCTCCTCCTCGGTCGTTCCTTTCGCTGCGCTCAGGAACCTCCGCAGGGCCAATGTCTGCGCCGCTTCGCGCCGCTAGAACTTCGGCCTGAGCCACCGGCTCAGCCCTCGTTCGTTCCCTTCGCTACCGCTCGGGAACCCTCCGGTCGGTTAGGCCCCGTAGTTATTCCCATGCGGCCACATGTCCTTCTGTTCCCGCTCATTACGCCCAATGACAACCACACCCACCATCGCACTCAAAAACAGGACAGAGCTTATCTCGAACGGAACCACGTAATCATGAAACAACGTAACGCCAAGATTGTGGATCAATCCAATGTCTCCCTTATTCATTTCCGCAATTTGCGCCTTGAGGTCGGCCTTTTTCAGTGCAGCGACAAGCACCAGCAACAACGCTCCACCCGTCACGACACCCGCGATCTTCAACCAGCGGTTCTTCTGAGGCTCCGTCTCGGCGTTCAGGTTCATCAACATAAAAACGAAGAGGAAAAGGACCATGATCGCTCCCGCGTACACGATCAGGTTCACGATGGCGAGGAACTGCGCATCGAGCAGGATATAGTGGCCCGAGATAGCCACAAAAACAACGATCAGCCACAGCACACTGTGCACGGGATTCTTGCTGATCACCACCAGGATAGCGGCGAGTATCGCCATGATGCTTAAAAACCAGAATAGAACTTGCGTAATACCCATTGAGCAGTATTGTTAAATTGTTTATTTCTCATTATCCACCCGTCAATGCCGTCCGCCAAAGCCCGACCACCGCGAGCCCCTAATGATGCTGCCCCCTCGCTTTAGCATACTCTTCCGGCTGCGTCACCGGATCAGGGATCAACAGCTCCTCCTTCCCATAGATGAACCCCTTCCGCGTATAGTTCGACGGGGCAAAGGTTTCGGAAAGGTAAATAGCATCCTTCGGACAAGCCTCTTCACAAAGCCCGCAGAAGATACACCGGAGCATATTGATCTCATACTTGGCCGCATACTTCTCCTCCCGGTACAGCTTCTCCTCCCCAGGCATCCTTTCGGCCGCCTCCATGGTGATCGCCTCGGCAGGACACGCCACCGCGCAAAGCCCGCAAGCCGTGCAACGCTCACGCCCCTCCTCATCCCGGTTCAACACATGCAACCCCCGGAAAACCGGGCTAAAAGGCCGTGTCTTCTCGGGGTAGTTCACGGTCGGTCTCTTCTTGAACATATGCCCGAACGTGATCGACATACCCTTGGCAATCGCCGGCAGATACATCTTCTCCCACATCGTCATCGGCTTCCGCTCGACCGCCTTGGCCCTGCTGGTTAATGCTTGCATATTATTATATTAAACGTTCGCAAAAGTATTTTTCTCGCCCCAATTCACCAATTTTTATCACGCCGCCCTCTTCCGGGCCGACCGCCTCCGGCGGTCTCACATCGCCAATTTCTGCGCCTACGGCGCCTAACGGCCTCCGGCCGTTAGAAGTGCCAATGATTCTGATGAAGCAACACAATGAACCCCGTCGCCAACATATTGAAAAGCGCCAGCGGTATCAGCACATTCCACCCCAATTTCATCAGCTGGTCATACCGAAATCTCGGGATCGTCCACCGCACCCACATAAAGAAGAAGATAAAGCACGCGATCTTCAAAAAGAACACGACCACCTGAAAGATCGCCAGCCAATTCTGTCCATGATGCGCACCCCACGCCGCGTCGTTGAGGAAAGGGATATCATAGCCCCCGAAATACAAGGTCGCCATCACCGCGCCCGAGATGAACATATTCACGTATTCCGCAAAAAGATAGAAACCCAGCTTCATCGAAGAATACTCCTGGTGATATCCAAAGTTAAGCTCGTTCTCCGCTTCGCTAAGGTCAAACGGGGTCCTATTACACTCCGCAAAGGCACAGATCAAAAAGATCAGAAAGCCCAATGGCTGAACGAGGATATAGTAATGACCATTCTGTTGTTGCTCGACGATCTCCCGCAGACTCAGCGTACCGGACATCATCAGCAAAGCGATGATGCTGATACCCATTGCCAGCTCATACGAGATGATCTGCGAGGCCCCGCGGATAGCCGCCAAAAGCGAGAACTTGTTATTGGAGGCCCAGCCACCGATCATGATGCCATACACCCCCATGCTCACGACACCAAAGATGTACAGGATACCGATATTGACATCCGCGATCTGCATATTGACCACATGGCCGCCGATCACAAAATGCGAGCTCCACGGCACCACGGCGCTCGTCATCATCGCTGTCAGCATTGCCAGCCCTGGTCCCAGCACGAAAAGCAGCCGGCTCGAGCTCGTCGGAATGATCTCCTCTTTTGCAAAGAGCTTCATCCCATCGGCCAGTGGCTGAAAGATGCCCCAGGGCCCCGCCCGGCTCGGCCCACGCCGGTCCTGCATCCAGGCGGCCACCTTGCGCTCCGCCAACGTCTCATACATCGCGACCAAAAGCGAGACGCTGATGATGATCAGGATCAGCACACATTTTTCGATCAATAAAACCCAGTCAAAATGCATCATTGGTTTATTTAGGAGTCTAATATTTATCCGGTACGCCCTTTTTGTCACTATCCCATGGATTCCCTGCCTCAACACCCGTCGTCCCCCGCGGCTCATGCGGCTCAAAATTCGTCGAATGTGCCGGCCCCTGAATTTTGGAAAGATCGATCTCCGGTCTGTTCACCTCGCTAATGCTATGGATATCCATCAACAGCTTCGGCTTCCGCCCATCCAGCACATCATACAACACCTCCTGCGGCCGTTCGACACCTACATAATGGCCCTGCGAGATCACGGAGTGCCTGCTCACCTTCGTCGGCCCCTCGATCGTCCAGTCAGCCGTATCCTTCTTCTCGAACCGGCATTCATTACAGATCCACGAGGTCACCTCGCCCCACTCGTCCTTGCGGGCAGTCACCCGGAACACCTCTGCCCCGCGATACCAAAGATTGACCTTCCCGCTACACTTGGGATTCTTACAATCCCGATGCGCATCCACAGGCTTCAAAAACCAAACGCGATTCTTGAACCGAAAGGTCTTATCCGTCAACGCCCCCACCGGGCACACATCGATGATATTGCCGATAAAATCATTGTCCAGCGATTGCTGGATAAAGGTCGCGATCTCGGAATGATCGCCGCGATCGAGTACCCCATGCACGCGCTTCTCCGTCAGCTGATCCGCCGTGAAGACACAACGGTAGCAAAGGATACACCGCGTCATATGCAGCTGGATATAAGGACCCAGATCATGTTTTTCAAAAGTCCGGCGCGAAAACTCATACCGCGTCCCCGGCTTCCCGTTCTCATAGGACAGATCCTGGAGGTGACATTCACCGGCCTGGTCGCAGATCGGGCAATCGAGCGGGTGATTGATCAAGAGCATCTCTACCACGCCATTACGCGCGTCGATCACCTTCTCGCTGGTGATGTTCTTGACCACCATGCCGTCCATGACGTTGGTCCGGCAGGAGGCCACCAGCTTCGGCATCGGCCGCGGATCGGCCGTAGAACCCGCCGCAACCTCCACGAGACAGGTCCGGCATTTCCCGCCACTGCCTTTCAGCTTGCTATAATAACACATCGCCGGCGGCGCTACATCCCCGCCAATCCTCCGGGCCGCCTGCAAAATGCTGGTCCCCGGCTCCACTTCCACCGTGATATTATCGATCGTAACCTTCAATAATTTCTTTTCGTCAGCCATAGTAATAGTGTTTAAGCAGGAGTAACAACCTCCAGCGGATCAGCATAATGAGCCAGCCCATAATTTCGTACGAGACACTCCTGCGGATTATCCACATGCCATTCAAACTCATCGCGGAAATGCCGGATCGCCGCAGCCACCGGCCAGGCAGCCGCATCACCCAGCGGACAGATAGTATTCCCCTCGATCTTCCGCTGAATATCCCACAGCAAGTCGATATCGCTCTTCTTACCCTTGCCCGTCTCGATGTTCTTAAGGATCTTCTCCATCCAGCCCGTCCCCTCCCGACAGGGCGAACACTGTCCACAGCTCTCATGCCGGTAGAACCGGGCCAGCGTCAGCGTATGCTTGACGACACACTGGTCTTCGTCCAACACGATAAATCCACCCGAACCCATCATCGAGCCCTTCGGGAACCCGCCGTCGGACAGCGACTCATAGTTCATCTTCCGCGTCTCACCCTTCACCGTCTTAAGCAACAAGTTCGCGGGCAGGATGGGCACAGATGAGCCACCCGGGATACAGGCCTTCAGCCGTTTCCCATTAGCGATCCCGCCACAATATTCATCGGAATAAATAAACTCTTCGACCGAGATCGTCATATCGATCTCGAACACTCCCGGCTTGTTGATATTGCCACAAGCCGAGATCAGCTTCGTCCCCGTGCTCTTCCCAACACCGATCTTAGCGTACTCTTCGCCGCCGATATTCAGGATCGGCACCACCGCCGCCAGCGTCTCGACATTGTTCACCACCGTCGGGCGATCCCAGACACCCTTCACAGCCGGGAACGGCGGCTTGATGCGCGGGTTACCGCGTTTGCCCTCCAGCGACTCGATCAACGCCGTCTCTTCCCCACAGATATAAGCACCGGCGCCGCGATGGACATAGATCTCACAATCGAAACCCGTCCCGAGGATATTCTTGCCCAGCCAGCCATTGGCCTTGGCCTCCGCGATGGCCTGCTCCAGGATATCGGGTATCCAGGCATACTCCCCGCGGATATAGATATACGTGGCCTTCGAGCCCAGCGCATACGATGAAACAAGAAGCCCCTCGATCAGCAAGTGCGGCAGGAACTCCATCAGATAGCGGTCCTTGAACGTCCCCGGCTCACTCTCATCCGCATTGCAAACGAGATGACGCGGAACGCCTTCCGGTTTGGCCAGAAAGCTCCATTTCATACCGGTAGGGAAACCCGCGCCGCCACGACCCCGCAAACCGCTCTTCTTCACCTCATCCGTCACCTGGTCGGGCGTCATGTTCTTCAGGGCCTTCTCCGCCGCAGCATACCCACCCTCACGGCGATACACCTCATACCCCCGGATCCCCGGAACATTGGCTTTATCAAGTAATAATTTTCTACCCATTATTAAAGTTTCTTTTCACCGAATGCTTTCGGCTTCTTTTTATAGACTATGATCTGCAAGGCCGCCGCCAGGTACAACGTCGCGGTCAGCCCCAGCAGGATCATCTTCGTCGATTCATTGTTTACAAACAAGCTGGTTATCATGATCGCCAGCCCCGCAAAGAGCAAACTAAACGTCACTATCCTGAAATTCTTTTTGGTCATAATCACGACTATTTTCCCCGCCCATGCGCGGGTTCGGCCGCCTAGTTGTTCGTTGCCGCAGTCTGCCGGCACTCCTCAATAATCGCATCCACCTTCTCCGGCGTCAGATGCTCCCGGAAAAATTTCCCGAGCTGCATCATCGGCGCATACCCACAAGCACCCAGACATTCTACCGTCTTCAAGGTAAACAACCCATCAGGCGTAGTCTCGCCAACTCCAATGCCCAGCTTCCTCTTGATATAGTCGACGATATTGTCGCTACCCTGTATCATACACGGACCAGTCTGACACACCTCGAAAATATACCGGCCCACCGGCTTCAGATTATACATCGAATAGAACGTCGCCACCTCATACACCTCGATGGGCTCCAGCTTCAAAAGCGACGCCACATAATCCATGACATCCACACTCAGCCAGCCCCCAAACTCATCCTGCGCCAGATGCAAAATGGGTAGCAAAGCACTCTTCTGCTTCCCATCCGGATACCGCGCAACAATCTCGTCGACCTTCTTTAATTTCTCGTCTGAAAATTTGACCATAACTTATGTTTTCGCGCACCCGCGGCGCGCCGCTGAATTCTTATGCATCCATCTCCCCCGCAATCAAATTAAGAGAACTCATCACAATAATAGCATCACTCAACATCGCCCCCTTCGTTAACTCGGAATACGCCTGATAATAGATAAAACAAGGCCGCCGGAAATGCAACCGGTATGGCGTCCGCCCACCATCAGAGATCAAATAATACCCAACCTCACCATTCCCGCCCTCAACCGACTGATAAACCTCACCCGGCGGAATTTCCGTCTCACCCATCACGATCTTGAAATGCCAGATCAGCGCTTCCATCTTGGTGTAAACGTCTTTCTTCGCCGGCAGATAATAAGCAGGCGCATCGGCATGATAAACCTCCGACTCGGCACCCGTCATATCCTGTATCTTCCGGTAGGCCTGCTCGATAATGCGCAAAGACTGCCACATCTCGCCCTCCCGTACCAGGAACCGGTCATAACAGTCACCGGTTGAACCCACGGGTATTTCGAAATCAAAATCTTCGTAAGAAGAATACGGCGTATGTACGCGAACGTCATAATCGACACCCGCCGCCCGAAGGTTAGGTCCGGTAAACCCGTAGTTCAACGCGCGTTCAGCAGAAATAGGCCCCGCCCCGATCGTCCGCTCCATAAAGATGCGGTTCCGGCTGAACAGGTTCTCGAACTCCTTCAACACGGGCGGATACTCGGCCAGGAATTTCTCGAGCTTCTCCCAGGCCGCATTGGTAAAATTGCGCTCGAACCCGCCGATCCGGCCCATATTGGTGGTCAAACGCGAACCGCAGATCTCCTCATAGATCTCATAGATCAGCTCGCGGTATTGCATCACATAGAGAAAGCCCGTAAAGGCGCCGGAGTCGACACCCACCACCGAATTACAGATCAGGTGGTCGGAGATGCGCGACAGCTCCATGATGATCACCCGGAGATAGTCAACCCGTTTCGGCGTCTTGACCCCGAGCAGCTTCTCGCAGGTGATATGCCAACCCATATTATTGATCGGCGACGAACAATAGTTCAGCCGGTCTGTTAGTGTTGTGATCTGATACAACGGACGCCGCTCGGCCAGCTTCTCGAATGCCCGATGGATATAACCCACCGTCTGCTCGGCGGAAACGATCCGCTCGCCGTCCAGCTCGAGGATATTCTGAAACACCCCGTGCGTGGCCGGGTGCGTAGGACCCAGGTTCAGCGTGGTCGTGGTCTTTTCAATGCTGCCTTCCGGTAGCTTTATGTGTTGCTCTGAGCTCATTTGTCAAGTTTTTATGATGTCAGCGTCAGTCTCTCTCCTCAGCATCCTTGCGACGCTCCTTTCATCAGTAGTAGTTCTGTGGGGCGGTTTCGGCGGCCCGGTTTCGCTAGACCCCTAAGAATTTGGCCAATCCTGCTTTGGTTCGGGAACTCCCGGTGTCGCACTCGCCGGCACCCTCGCCTCACGCTCGTGCCGCGGCGTCTCGATCGTCCCCTGATTAGCGGCAGCAGGCAGCGGCCCACGGCCGAACATGGCATCATCCTTGTCGATACGGGTCTGATCTTCCAACGGGTATTCTTTACGCAACGGGAAATAATCCATCTCGTCGACATTCAGGATACGCTTCAGATTCGGATGTCCCACGAAATTGATCCCAAAAAAGTCATAGGTCTCCCGCTCCATCCAATTGGCAGCAGAATAGAGTTGTGTGGCGGTAAAGACATCGGGCTGCGCGCTGCCGGTATACACCTTGAAACGCAACCGGATATTATCGGTCAAATTATGAAGGAGATAAACCACCGCCAGCTCCCGCCCGGCCTGGTCCGGATAATGCACCGCCGTCAGATCGGTCAGGAATTGGAACCGCAGCTCTTCGTCATCGAAAAGATACTGCAGGACTTTTAAATTGAGCTCTTTCGGCGCCTCGAAGGTCAGCAGCCCATAAGGCTCCTCGAAATGAGAAAGCTGGTCTCCAAACTTAGCGATTAGCCGTTCCTTGATTGTTTCGTTGGTTAATGCCATATACTAACGCCGCCCCCCGAAGGTGGGCGGCCTTTATTTACAATTTATTGTATCCCGTAACTCTGCATCAATCCCTTGTACTGCTCGCTATTCCGCCTGCGGATGCTCTCCTGCCCTACCAGGTCCTGGATACGCATAAACCCGTCGAGGATCGCCTCGGGACGCGGCGGACAGCCGGGTACATACACATCCACCGGAACCACCTGGTCGATACCCTGCAGGACGGAATAAGTATCGAAGATACCCCCGCTGCTGGCGCATGCGCCCACCGCCATCACCCAACGCGGCTCGGCCATCTGCAGGTATACCTGCTTGACCACCGGCCCCATCTTCTTGGCAATCGTGCCCATAACCATCAGCAGATCACACTGCCGCGGGCTGAAACCCAGCCGCTCGGCACCAAAACGAGCCAGATCATAATGGCTGGCCATCGTAGCCATAAACTCGATCCCGCAACACGACGTAGCAAACGGCATCGGCCAAAGGGAATTTTTACGCCCCAACCCCACGACCTTGCTCAACGATGTAGTAAAAAAACCCTCGCCCATATACCCCTCAGGCATATCGGCGACTGTTATACTATTTTTAATATCAGCCTTTATCGGATGAACATTAAATCTAACCGGACGTGCCATAATTACTATCAGTTTAAATTCACCTTTTTTGTTTCCTCCCCCGCATCGGCCATCTTCGATGGCCTCAACCGGGCTAATGTCTGCGCCTTTCGGCGCGACGGCCCCTCCGGGGACCGTCACTCCTCCCAGTGCAAAGCACCTTTCTTGATGATATAAATAAACCCAACCAAAAAGAATCCCACAAAAAGCAAAACTTCGACAAAACCATGCCACCCAAGCCCACGGAAATTCACTGCATAGGGGTAGAAGAAGATCACCTCCACATCGAACAAAACGAATAAGATGGCTACCAGAAAGTATTTGATGGCCATCGGATGACGGGCATTACCCACCCCCTCGATACCACTCTCAAAGTTTTGGAGTTTTTCGGCCGTCTTCCGCTTGGGTCCCAGAAGATGGGTCACCCCTAAAACCAGCCCGACGAAGCCGAGTGCGAATAGAAATTGGACACCGATTGGGAAATAACTAGAGGAATTATTTAAACTAGAATCGGTTGCAAGGGTATTGGCCTGTAGTAGAATGATGTCCATACGTTATCATTAACAGGAAGCAAAAATAAGCCAGGTCGCCGAATTTCCAACATTTATGTTGGAAATGCGCCGTTTAAAAAAATATCGGGCATTTCCAACAACCCAATTATGTCTGCCCTTCGGGCGAGCCGTAGGCCGCATCTCCGGGGCTAAAATATAAGCGGCCCGGGGTATTATCCGGGCCGCTCGTTATCAAAGCAATATAGTGCGTTCTATTTCGTTCTCGTCTCCTTCTTCTGAGCCGCTTCCGCACGTGCCTTTTGGCGCTTGGCCGCGTCTTCCAGTATTTTGATGAACTTCTGCACATCCGCATTGTTCGGGTCGATCTCCAGGATCTTATGCAGATACAGCAGGGCATTATCCCGGTCTTTTTTAATGTTATTATAATATCCGGCCAGCTGGGAGTACGAGTCGATGATGTACTTCTTGTACTTCACGGAATCGGGGCTACCCGCCGCATGAGCCGTGGAATCCAGCGTCGTACACACCTGCGCCAGCCTGATATAGGCATCTACCGCCAGGCCCTGGGAACCTACGCTATCGTCCTCCGCCACCTTCGATTTCATACACCAGTAATAACCAAAGAACTCATTGGGAAATTTCGACTCATAGATCCCACAGAAAATGCTATCCGCGGTCTTGAAAAGACCCGCCGAATAGTTGGCATAACCCCAGTAGTACAGATCGTTCTCCGTCGGGGCCTTGATAAAGGGATAACCAACCCCCATCCAATAGGCATAGGCGGCTTTTTGGCCCTTCGCCTTGGCATTGGCCTGCGCATCCTTGATGATCTGCAGCTTGTTGGCCAGTACGGTATCCATTTCGATCGCCTTCTGATAGCTGGCGATCGACGCCGCGCTGTCGCTCGGGAACTCGCTCTGGATCTTACCCATGAATTTGTAGTCCATGGCAATCACGTCGGCAGGCTTCTGCTTGGCAAAATATTGCGTCAGATAGTCCTTCGCATCGACGCTATCACCCTTGGCATCATACGAATACGCGGCCAACAAATAATAATGCGGATCGGCCTTGTCGCCTTGTTTGGCTATAGCATCCTTGGAAGCGGCGATAGCATCGTCATACTTCTTCTGAAGGAACAAAAGCGCCGTCCGGTCATACTCGTTCTGCGGGCTCGCGTCCGCTACAGCGATATATTTGTTTAGGTAATCCGTGGCCTTGTCTACATCCCCATGGTTGAAATAATGGGTATAGAGCGCATAATACGCCGGTGCATAGTTCGGGTCGAGCTGGATGGCATCCGTATAGGCCGGCAGATAGAACTCGGGATTGTTCTGGGTCTCATAGATCTTGCCGATCTTATACTTGGCCTCCGCATCCTTGGGATCGAGGGTCAAAGCCTTCTGATAGCTCTGAACGGCGTTGCCGCCATCGACCAGTTTCCGGTAGGCATCACCCATCAGCACATAGGTCTCCGCGTTGTTGAAATGTTTTACCTGTGTAGCTTGCGTCAACTTCTCGATGGCATATTGCGCATCCCCGGCAGGGGCGTCGATATTGTTGTCGGCAACGGCATTCAGGACATTGATATCCTTACCCTTGCTCAGACTGATCGCCGTCTCGAAACGTTGTTTCGCATCCGCGGTCTTGCCGAACCGAAGTTCCACACCACCCATCCCGGCCAGCAGCAGGGGAGCATTACCGTTCGTTTGCAAAGCCTTGGAATAGACATCCTGCGCACCCACAGAATCCTTCATATCCAGCAGGGTCTGTCCTTTCCAATAGATAGCATCAATGTTGTTGGGATTAGAAGCCAGTATCTTGTCAAAAACATCATTCGCGCTCTTGTAGCGGTGATAGTACAGAAATTGCTTCCCCTGATCCACCGATTGCGCCAGCGCCACATTGCAAAGACATGCAACGCCCGCTACCAGTAAGCTGAATCGCATCTTGTTCATTACTTAATCGTTGTTTAGAAGTGTATAAAAATATGCATTATTTACTAAGCTCCGCGTCCCTTATCTCAAAATGCATCCCCGCCGGCCACATATAGGCCTTGCTAAAGATAAGCTGCCCGCGTTCATATTGCAGAAAATTTACAAAGTTGTTCCCAATCCCGCTCCAATTCTCTTTCAATATATAATACAAACTCCGCACCAGTGGATACCGCCCCCAGGCAATATTTGCCTGCCACGGCTTTACATATTTCCCCGCGACACAATTCTTACACTGCACCGCTGCCACCGTGATCTTCTTCAAAAAACTCGTATCGGCCGGATCATCCCGGTCCCCCACCCACAATGCGCCGACAAACCCCACCGCGCGGGGATTATTCGCCACATAATTCACCACATCCTCACTCCCACGGGCCGCCATCACGTTCTTACCCAAAGGGTTTCCCTTCAGGATACTGTCGATCGCAAACCGCACCGTGCTCGTCGCACTCGCCCCATCCATCACCGGCTGGAACCGGGTATCGGTGCCATTCAACATATTCACCAGGTCCTTCATGTCGAATAGGGTATCCTTATTCGCCGGGTTCACGATCACCGCAATAGCATCATAAGCCAATACCCCAAAGGTTGGCTTCAAATGAAAACTGTCGTTATAGAAATTTTCCTCTTCCGGAGTCAGCCCGCGGGTCACCAGCACCATACGGGTGGAATCGGTGGTCAGGTCCCGTAAACATTGCGCCTCCGGCCGGTAATCGACCACGATATGCGCATCGGGCCATGTAGAATTGAATACCTTGATTTGGCTGTCGATCACGGGTTTATAGGACTCGTCGACGCTTATGTGGATCGTTCCCGAAGTCGGCGTCTCCTGCGGCGTCTTGCTCTTGGTTCCGCAACCGCTCAACACCATGCCGATGCTAATTCCAATCAGAAATCCTTTACCGATCATTAATCAAAGTAATTTTTTCTTGAACCCCGGTAGATGCGGAAAACACCGTAAACCAGGAACAACCCGGCGAAGATGTAGCGTGCGGTGCCCTCGATCGACAGCTCCAGGTGCAACACGGGAGCTAACAACAGTACAATTCCGATCCCTGTGATGATCACCCCCATGCCATAGTCCAATATGGCCCGCCGCAATGAATAAGCCTTCCTCCGCCGTTCCTCCATCTTTCGCCTTTCCGGAGCCTCGTTTTCCATTAATTACCGTTGTGTTGGTCGGGCAATTTAGGGAATTAACCTTAAAAACGCACCGATTCTTATGAATAAGATGCAGCGATTCCCCCCTTTCCATAAAAAATTCGTAAATTCCATTCAGCCAAAACGACCTTCCATGAGAAAGCTCTTCCCCTTTCTCGGCAGCATCAACGGCTCTCCGACCCTTCCCGTCGACTTCACCGGCCCCATAGACCAAATGACCTGCGACCAATCCTACTTTACAGGCGGCCCCACCAAGATCTCCCGCTGGACATTTTCCTTCCATTCGACCCTCAACAACAACGCCTTTAACCTCACGATCCCCTGCACCGATTCCTCCGACACCATGCCTGTCGGACAACCCCTCTTCTTCACGTATAGCAGTAAGACACCCACTTCACAACAGTTCGAGCTTAGCGTATTATACGGCGGCAGCGCCTTCAGCGCCTCAGACAGCGGCGCCTTCACCATCACGTTCAGCCTCTTCGACAAAAAAGCCACCGCCGAATTCACCGGCAGCCTCTATGGGCCCACCGGCACCTATATCATCACCGAGGGCAGCTTCACCGACGTCCCGATCACCTACACCCACTGATCCCGGCCATCACCTACACCCACGGCCCCCACGCCCCAATCACCTACACCCACTGATTCACCCACTCGCGGCAAAAGGTTTGCAGTAATGCTTTCGAAACCGCAAACCATTCCCCATGCGAAAGCTCTTGCCTCTGCTTTCCGCCCTTCTCCTATTGGGCGGATGTAAAAAGGACGCGCCCGCCA
Organism: Chitinophagaceae bacterium; assembly: GCA_025934485.1. Classification (GTDB taxonomy): domain Bacteria; phylum Bacteroidota; class Bacteroidia; order Chitinophagales; family Chitinophagaceae; genus Puia. Next base: position 39 of record JAICXX010000110.1, on the reverse strand, counting down.
ACGCCGCCGCCGCATATTTTGACCGCTCGATCAACGGCT